>JAQCAA010000103.1 GCA_027728645.1 Actinomycetota bacterium
TATCGCGAGATCGGTCCCCCTTTTAAAGGGGACGGCAGAGTGAGGGACGAACGATGCAGGGGGATGACACGCTTGTGGGGTGCAGTCTCGATGTAGCGGTCGACGGAAAACGGTCAACTTGTCCAGCGCTCATCCGGAGTGGCGTAGGCGCTCTCCGACTGGGACCGCGAAGTTGAGGAGGCTCTCTTGTGGCGCAAGGGGGCACGACCAGCGGGAGTCGTGTACACACGACGGGTGGTACGCAAAGTTGAAGTCGAGGACGACCCGTCCGTCGTGGGTTCCGAGGTCCGCTCCCTTTGCGCTGTCCAGGAGGTAGCGCCCGCCGCCATAGGTACCTGTGCCATTGGTCTCATCTCGGAACGGGATGAAGATGCCCCCGCCGTAGTCGTTCATCCAGAACGCAGCGAGTGAGAAAGGCCCATTCGGAGAGTTGCCCACTACCTCGCCAATACGGAGCGAGTGTGTGCTTCCGTCCCCGGAATTGACGAGACCCGCCGGGCTCGGAGAGAACTCTTCCAGCGTTGCGTCAACATTCCATGCTTGGGCGTAGTTGCTGAACGGAAGACCTGCGAATCCGGATCGCTGTTCCTTCGGGATTGGTGAGTCAGGGTGGCTCCGGAAGAGGTCGTCGCGTTCGGAGCGCCACTGGTTCCACGACGCCTCGGAGGTGCCAACGGCTCGAACGTGTTGGGACATGTCACCAACGCGGCGCCGGTACTCCCACAGACTTCCGTATTCAGGATCTGTTTCCGTCAAAGAGACGAATCCTCGAGTCTCTGGAACACTATTTCTGCGTTTTCCAGGAACCTGGCGTTTGTGAAGCAGGCGTCCAGGACTTCGGCTGAAAGGGTGAGCTCTGGATCGTCGCGCAGGTGGTCCCTCAGGGTTCCACCGGAATCCCACGTCTTCATAGCATTGCGTTGAACGATGCGGTACGCGTCGTCTCGCTTCATGCCGGCGTCAATCAGTTCGAGGAGGACGGCCTGCGAGTACACGAGACCTCGGGTAGACGCCAGGTTTTGCGCCATGCGGTCCCGATCGACGACAAGGCCCGCAATCAAACGGTTTGCACGCAGAAGCGCGTAGTGCAGCAGCGAAGTTGCATCCGGAAGGACGATGCGCTCCACCGAGGAGTGTGAGATGTCCCGTTCGTGCCAGAGCGCAACGTTCTCAAGGCCAGCCGATGCGTAGCCGCGAAGTACCCGAGCGATCCCTGTCAGATTCTCAGAGGCGATCGGGTTCCGCTTGTGAGGCATAGAAGAGGAACCTTTTTGGCCAGATTGGAAAGCCTCACGCGCCTCGCCGACCTCGGACCGCTGTAGGTGTCTGATCTCGGTAGCGAACCGTTCAATGGATGCACCGACACCCGCAATAACTGATAGAAAGTGTGCGTGACGATCCCTCGGGATGACCTGTGTGCTTGCTGGTTCGATTCCAAGCCCAAGGCGGGAGCAGACGTACTGCTCGACCGAGGGCGGTGTGTGGGCGTAGGTGCCGACTGCCCCAGAGATCTTTCCGAAGGACACTCCAGCAACAGCGTCGACGAGCCGCTCGTGGTCTCGCTGGAGTTCAAACGCCCAGTTGGCGAGCTTCAACCCGAACGAAGTCGGCTCGGCCCAGATTCCATGCGTTCGGCCTACGGTCGCGGCGTCCTTGAGTTCGAAGGAGCGATCCTTCACCGTGTCATAGAGATCGGAAAGTGCTGTGAGCAACAGCTCGCCAGATTCCTTCAGGAGCACACCACCGGCGGTGTCGAGTACATCGCTCGATGTCAGACCGAAGTGAACCCATTCGGCTCCGTCAATTACTGATTCGGCAAGAAGATCGACGAACGCTGCGACGTCGTGATGGGTGACCGCCTCACGCTTAAGCCATGCTACGGGGTCGACCTCAGGCGCGTTTCTAGCTGCAGTGGCTGCTGACTCTGGAGCTACTCCAATGTCGGCCCATGCTTCGACGACAAGGGTCTCGACCTCCTTCCAGACGGCGAGCTTCCGTGCGTTTGACCACACGGCGCTCATCTGCTCGGTGGAGTAGCGATCAATCATTTGGCGAGGTCCTCCCGATATGCGGCAAGTTTCGCAGCAATCGAGTCGTCATGGATCGACAGAATCGCTGCGGCCAGATAGGCGGCGTTTGCAGAGGAATCAATCGCCACGGTCGCGACCGGGATTCCTGTCGGCATCTGGACGGTGGAATACAGTGCGTCGATTCCGCCAAGGCCACCCGCGCTGACAGGCACGCCGATGACTGGAAGGGTGGAATGGGCCGCAACGGCGCCAGCTAAATGAGCAGCTTTGCCTGCGCCGCAGATGATGACACCGAATCCGTTGTCTCTCGCGGCCGAGGCGAACGCTGCGACCTTGTGGGGTGTGCGGTGGGCAGACATCACATGGACCTCATGTTCAATCCCGAAATCCGCCAAGACAGAACTCGCTGGCTCCATCTTGTCCATGTCCTTCTCGCTGCCCATCATGATGGCAACTTTCATGCCTGGTCCTTTCATGTCACGCACCGATGTCGGTCCGGAACCGTTTGTTTGAATACTTGATTGTGGCAGCTACTGCGTAAGCGTTGGATCGGGCCTCTGTGATTGTCTCGCCGATACCAACGACGTTGAGCACTCTGCCCCCTGCCGTAACGAGGTGTCCTTCTTTGACTTCGGTTCCTGCGTGGAAAACGATCGCGTCTCGAATCGATGGGTCAGCGGCGTATTCGATGACGTCGCCGCTTTGCGGATTGATGGGATATCCACCCGCAGCAAGCACGACATTTACTGTCGTCAGCCCTAGCCATGAGAGCTCGGCACCGGTGATGTCTCCGGCGATGGCGGCGACTATCGACGCAAGAAGATCCGACGCGAGGCGTGGCATGAGCGCCTGGGTTTCTGGATCGCCGAGTCGTACATTGAATTCAATGACCTGTGGCCCAGAGGCAGTCAAGATCAGGCCCACATAGAGGAATCCCGTGTAGTCGGTCCCGCGCTTTGCAAGCTCGGCGAGTGTTGGGATGACGACCTCTGATCGCGTCCACTCAACAAGGTCGGAGGGCAATCCCGACACAGGAGAGAACGAACCCATCCCCCCGGTGTTCGGTCCCTGGTCGCCGTCAAGGAGGCGTTTGTAGTCACGCGCTGGCTCGAACGGAACTGCCTCTCCGTTCGAGCACAGGAAGAACACCGAGACCTCGTCACCGTCCAGAAACTCCTCAATGACGACCGAAGAGCCGGCTGAACCGAAGCGACCCCCGAGGCATTCGTCCACCCAGTCGCTGGCCTTTGCGATTGATTCTGTTACCAGGACCCCTTTGCCAGCCGCAAGACCGTCCGCTTTCACAACAAACGGCCCGGATGATCTCTCGAGGTATTTGACGGCTTGGCTGCGGTCGGTGAACGTTGACGCTGCTGCTGTCGGGACGCCGGCGGCTGCCATCACATCTTTGGCGAAGGACTTGGACGACTCGAGCATTGCACCAGCTGCTGTTGGTCCAAAGACGGGGATATCAGCTGCCCGAAGCGCATCGGCAACACCTGCGGCGAGTGGTGCCTCCGGCCCGATGATGACTAGGTCGACTCCTCGAGTCTTCGCAAGTGAAACAACGGCTGCTGGGTCGGACGGGTCGACATCAGAGACGATTGATCCAATAGACGCGAGCCCAGGGTTGCCGGGGCACGAGATGAGCTCGGTGAGCAGTTCGCTTTGGGCGAACTTCCAGCCAAGGGCATGCTCTCTTCCGCCACTGCCGAGGAGCAGAACCCGCATGTCGGACTATCTCTTGAGGGTGGCGGCCCTGGACGGACCGACCGAGACGGTTGTGATTGGAACACCGGCAATCTCTTCGATGCGCTCCACGTACTGTCGCGCAGCAGGCGGAAGTTGGTCCCACGACGTCATACCTGAGATGTCGTCGCCCCACCCTTTGTGATCCTCGTATTCAGGAGTACATGTGTAGAGCACCCGCTGCTGTCGAGGCATCTCAGTGAATCGCTCATCCCCTGACCGGTAGGCGGTTGCGATCTTGATGGAATCAAAGTGGGAAAGCACATCGAGTTTTGTAAGGGCGATCTCCGTCAGCCCGTTTACCCGGACCGCGTATCGGAGGGCTACGCCATCGAGCCACCCACATCGTCTCCTACGCCCTGTCACGGTTCCATACTCGCCGCCAATGTCGATCAGCTTGTCGCCGGTTTCGTCTTCGAGCTCCGTCGGGAACGGCCCAGTCCCAACACGCGAAATGTAGGCCTTCACTACGCCAAGAACATTGTCGATCTCCCTTGGCCCGATACCCGACCCAACAGCAGCTCCGCCCGCGGTCGGATTTGACGACGTAACGAACGGGTAGGTCCCATGGTCGATGTCGAGAAGCGTGCCTTGGGCGCCCTCAAAAAGCACGTTCTTGCCGTCTTTCACTGCCTGCCAGACCACGAGAGAAGTGTCAGCGACGTGGTCTGCCAGTTGCTCGGCGTACCCGAGGTATTCCTCATAGATGTCATCAAGGTCGAGAGGCAGCTGGTTGTACACCTTGGTGAGCTGCTTGTTCTTGTCCTTGAGGGCAACCGACAGCTTCTGACGGAAAATCTTGGTGTCAAAGAGGTCTTGGACACGGATTCCAAATCGCGAGTACTTGTCCATATATGCTGGACCGATCCCTCGCTTTGTGGTTCCGATCATGGCGTCGCCAAGGTACCGCTCGATTACTGCGTCGAGTTTGCGGTGGTACGGCATGATGAGGTGAGCGTTCCCAGAGAGAAGGACCTTTGACGGGTCGATACCCCTGCGCCTGAGCGTCTGCATCTCCTCGAGCATGACCTTCGGATCGATCACGCAGCCGTTTCCGATAACGGGCGTAACGGTTGGGTAGAGGACACCCGAAGGTATGAGGCTGAGGGCGAACTTGTCATCACCCACGACAATGGTGTGACCTGCATTGTTGCCACCCTGGTAGCGCACCACCATGTCTGCCTTCTCTGAGAGCAGATCGGTGATCTTGCCCTTTCCCTCGTCGCCCCATTGGGCTCCCAGGATCACGGTCGCGGGCATGTCATTCCTCCACAGGCAGTTGTGAGCTGAGCTTACTGATGTTCGAGAGTCCCTTGGATCGGTGCCGCCGTGCTCGACGGTGCGAACGGTTTCGGCTCCGCTAGTCTTGCCCCTCGGTTAGCGTGCCGGTGACGTCAACTTGAACGGAGCGTCTGTGGACGAGCGAATCGTCACCCGAAAAGCCACATATGAACCCTTGACCGAGCCTGTGTTGCTCGCTGTGTCTGAGGTACCCCCAGTCAGGACCGAAGCGCTCCACATCCACTCCACGGCAGCGAACGAGTTCTGGGACGTGACCGATGTCGTGCGCGCTGTTGCAAAGCGGTCCGGCGTAACGCACGGGCAGGTTGTCATCTACTCCCCTCACACCACAACCACGGTCCTCATCAATGAGTCCGAGACGGGTTTCCTCAATGACTTCCGTCGAACGATCGAAGGGCTTGTTCCAGCGGACATCTATTACGAGCACGATGACCACGCTGTCCGAACGGAGAATCTTCAAGAGGACGAATTCATCAATGGTCACGCACACGTGCGCCAGCTTCTCACCGGTCAACCCTCAGTTACGGTTCCAATCGTCGACGGCGAGGTCCTCCTTGGCCAGTGGCAACGCGTCCTGTTCGCAGAGCTCGACCAAGCCCGCGAACGCCGTATTTTCATCCACGCGCAAGGCGCGTGAAACAGAGGACAGAGGACAGAGGACAGAGGACAGACTCTCCTCTTCCTGACGGAGACGATTTTTGATATCACTGGTGTGTGCATGACTTCAGACGCCTCGATGTGTGGCACCGGACGGTCGATCTCGCAGTAACGGTGTATCGGTGCACGGCGAGGTTTCCTGGCGCCGAGCGGTTCGGCTTGACGAGCCAAATGAGACGTGCGGCTGTTTCGATGATGTCGAATACAGCTGAGGGAGCGGGCCGGCACTCAACCAAGGATATTCTGCATTTTCTTTCGATGGCTCGAGGTAGCGCGTCGGAGTTGGAGGCTCAGGCGATTCTGAGTCACCGTCTCGGCTTTCTCGATGTCGATTCGATGAACCAGATCAGTATTCAGGCTGACGAAGTGCGCGCGATGCTGGTCGGTTTCGGTCGAAATCTGCGGGCCTCGAAGGAGTAGAGCCAGTCGCGCACTCTGGCCCTCTGTCCTCTGTCCTCTGTCCTCTGTCCTCTGTCCTCTGTCCTCTGTGCTTCTGCCCCCGTTCTGGCAATTCGGTGGCTTTTTTCTCCGAGTGCCGCTAGCTTGAGTGTCGCCTCGGTCTCAGGCCGGGCTCGTAGTGATCTGCATTGCGATTTATGATGAATGAAATGAGAGGTACTACAGCATGCTCAAACGCAAGATCAGCTGACCAGAGTGTGGATATCGGTTGGCGTAGTTGCTCTCCTTATTGCTGCCACGTTTGCGATTTATCAGATCGGTGGACGAACCACACCGCGCCGAGT
>JAQCAA010000104.1 GCA_027728645.1 Actinomycetota bacterium
AATAGGGATTGCGGCGGGACTTCGCCCCACAACCCCCTTCCTCGAGCATCCAACATTCCACCGGTACCGCTCAGAGACCGAAATGCTGAGGTATCTGCGCAGACTGCAGGACAAGGACATAGCGCTCGACCGCTCAATGATCCCGCTTGGATCGTGCACCATGAAGCTCAACGCAACGAGCGAGATGGAACCGATCGCTTGGCCTGAGTTCGCAGATATGCACCCGTTCACACCACTTGAGCAGGCCACGGGCTACCTCGAAATGATCGGCATGCTTGAGAACTGGCTTGCGTCGATCACGGGATACGATGCTGTTTCGGTTCAGCCGAACTCCGGCGCCCAAGGCGAGTTTGCTGGCTTGTTGGCGATCCGTGCCTATCACGAGGCCAACGGCGATCCGCATCGCGACGTGTGCCTTATCCCTTCATCGGCCCACGGGACGAACCCTGCTTCGGCAACGATGGCAGGGATGAAGGTCGTTGTGGTGAAGTCGGACGCAGATGGAAGTATCGATGTCGAGGACCTGCGGTCCAAGGCGCAAGAGCACGCTAAGAACCTTGCAGCGATCATGATTACCTACCCGTCAACTCACGGTGTCTTCGAAGAAGCAATCGTTGGGATTTGTGACATTGTTCACGAAAACGGTGGCCAGGTGTATCTCGACGGAGCGAACCTCAATGCAATGGTCGGCCTAGCGAGGCCCGGTGAGTTCGGGAGTGACGTCTCGCACATCAATCTGCACAAGACCTTTGCCATCCCCCACGGGGGTGGTGGTCCTGGTGTTGGTCCGATCGGCGTGGGGTCGCACCTCGCCCCGTACCTGCCAGGTCATGGCCTTGTGCCAGACCTCCCTGGCCCAGAGGACGGCATCGGGGCGGTTTCGGCTGCACCGTGGGGCTCGGCCGGTGTGCTAGCGATCTCATGGATGTATATCGCGATGCTTGGCCCGGAAGGTCTGAAACGGTCGACAGAGGTTGCGGTTCTAAACGCGAACTATCTCGCAGCCAAGCTCGCGCCTCACTTCCCGGTGCTTTACACGGGCCCCAGCGGGTTCGTTGCCCACGAATGCATTCTCGACATCCGCCAGATCGAACTTGACACCGGTGTGACAAACGAGGACGTCGCCAAGCGACTTATCGACTACGGGTTTCACGCTCCAACTATGTCGTTTCCGGTCGCTGGGACGCTGATGATCGAGCCAACGGAGTCCGAGGCGCTGGTCGAGATCGACAGATTCATCGATGCGATGATCGCCATTCGAGCTGAGATCCAGGAAGTTGCCGATGGATTGGTCGAAGTGGAGGAATCGGTTCTGCGCAATGCTCCGCATCCGGCGGTGGACCTGCTCGTCGGCGAGTGGGACAAGCCATATACACGGGAACAGGCCGCCTACCCGGTGAGAGGGCTGTTGGCCGATAAGTATTGGGTGCCCGTGAGCCGCATCGACAACGCGTACGGAGACCGAAACATCTTCTGCGAATGCCCGCCAATTGAGGCATACGAGCCATGAGCTCTCAGAGCCCCCGAAGGGCTATGTCTCGAGGGCTGTGACAACCGAGCCGAGGAACCGCTGGCCGAGGCCCCCGTCTATGACTCGGTGATCGTACGAGAGGTCGATGGGGGCGACCATCCCGATGCCAAGCTTGCCGTCCGTGACCACGGGCGTCGTGAGGGCTCTTCCTATTGACAGGATCGCCGTCGTGCCTATTGGGATAATGGGTGTCCCGTGTCCTCCACCGAGTGCCCCGATGTTTGAGATCGTGAAAGTTTGACCTGTCAACTCATCGAGCGTCGCGGTCCGGTTCTGGGCCGCAGCAGCGAGCCGGGAGAACTCGGAGTCGAGCTCCTCGTTGGTCAACTGGTCGGCGTTCTTGACTACCACCACCATCAGACCAGCCTCTGTGTCAACAGCGAAGCCGAGGTGGTACTCGGTGCGTTGAAGCACGCCATCCGCGCTGAACTGGGCATTGAAATCTGGGAAGTCCTTCAGGAGTGGGAGCACCTTTGATGCCACGACGGCTTCGATTGAGAAGCGGGTGTCCCCGGCGCCCCGAGCCGCGATGAGTTTTTCGGCCCGTATGTCAGCCTGGACGGTCACATGCGGGATCTCCGCCCACGACCGCGCCATGTGGTCTGCAATCGCACGTCGGGTCTGGGTCAGCGGAACAAGCACTCCTGCAATCGACGGTGGCGCCTCGGCAGCCTCCACATCGGCTCGCGTAATCGTGCCGCCTGGCCCGGTGCCGGAAATCTTGGAGATATCGATGCCGCGTTCTTCTGCGAGCTTTCGTACGATCGGCATCGCTTTCGCTTTTGGCGAGGCACCTACCGCTGGAGACGCCGTCGTAGCTCTTGCCTGGGATGTTGGTTTGGTCGACTGTGGAAGCGGATCGGTGGCTACCACGGCTGTTGGCTCAGAAAGAGCATCTCCCTCGGCTGCAACGGTGAACAGGACTGTCCCGACCTCAACCGTCGTACCCACTGGAGCGCCAAGCGATGCCATCGTGCCGGCAAACGGTGACGGAATCTCAACGACAGTCTTTGCCGTCTCGACCTCAACAATGAGCTGATCGATGGTGACGACATCGCCGACGGCGACAAGCCATCGGACAATCTCTGCTTCGGTGAGTCCCTCGCCGATGTCAGGGAGCAAGAATTCTTTCGCCATGCCGGGGAGGGTACCGGTGGCCCGGGCGATGATCCGAATCCCGACAACCGAGAACCGACCGGAACGGCTGCCCAAGGATCCGTCCCCGCAAATAGGCCGGAAGTGGAGCGGACTGCCATTGAGGGGGGTTGCACGCTCTTGCGCCGCTGACTCGCCTGTGCCCCCCACCCTCCTGGCTCGCAAGCTCGCCCGTCCTCCCTCGAGGGAGGACCGAAAGAAGGATCGGTCCCCGATTCGCTGAGAGCTGAGAGCTGAGAGCTGTGAGCTCAAAGAAGCTAACGAAACCGCTCTCCCGATGCAGCGTGATCCCTCAGAATCTTCGCCGGCGTGAACCTTGGTCCGAGCTTCTCAGCGAGCGCTTCGAGTTTCTTCACGACGACATCTGCGCCCATGGCGTCAATCGTCCAGAACGGACCGCCACGGAAAGGGGGATAACCCAGGCCGAATACGGCACCAATGTCGCCGTCTCTGGCCGAACGCAAGATGCCCTCTTGAAGACACAGAGCCGCTTCGATGATCAACGCCAGCGACATCCGCTCCTGGATCTCAAGTCTCCCGACCTTCGTGCGCGTGCCGAGTCCGAGCGCCGCGTAGACGGTTTCGTCTACGCCCTTGCGTTCGCCGTCTTCGTAGAGGTAGAAGCCTCTTCCGTTCTTTCTACCGAGTCGGCCATCTGCGATCAGTCCGCTCATCGTCTCCGGACCCTTCAGCCGGTCACCAAACGCATCGGTCAGGATCTCAGCAACATGGGCACTGACGTCAAGGCCAACCTCGTCGCCGAGAAGGAGAGGACCCACAGGGAAGCCCCAAGCGGTCATTGCCCCATCGATGTCCTCGACGCTCGCTCCCTCGGTGAGAAGCCAGCCGGCCTCGTTGGAATACGGCCCGATAATGCGTGTCGTATAGAAACCCGCACCGTCGTTGACAACGATGACCGTCTTCCCTTGTCGTTTCCCAACTGCGACCGCCGTTGCAGTGGCGCGGTCAGAGGTTTGTTCGGTTGTGATCACCTCGAGGAGGGGCATCTTCTCGACGGGGGAGAAGTAGTGCATACCGACCAAGTTTTCTGGTCTCACGCTGGCCTTGGCGATCTCGGTGATGGGAAGGGTTGACGTGTTTGAGGCGAAGATGGTGTCCTGGCGCACGGCTGCTTCAACGTCCTTGACAATCTGTCTCTTGAGTTCCAGATCCTCGAAAACGGCCTCAATGACGATGTCGGCTCCGCCGAATCCTTCCCACGTCGTTGACCCCGTGACTCTGGTCATGAGACGATCGACCTCGAACTCGCTCAGCCGTCTTCGCTTGGCCTGTTTGGTCACGATCTTGGCAACGTGTGCAAGCCCTCTTCGCACTCCTGGGTGGTCGACCTCTTTGATCCTGACCGACGTTCCAGCCTTGAGCGTTGACACTGCGGCTATGCCGCCACCCATCAATCCGCCACCAATCACAGCGATGCTGTCGACGGCTGCTGGCGCTGTATCGCTGTCGACACCTGAGTCGTTCTTGAGTTCTTGAGATGCGAAGAAGATCGATCGAAGCGCCTTGGATTCTGGGCTCTGCACCAACTCTGCGAAGAACCTGATCTCGGCCGCAACCCCCGCCGCTCGGCCGTGTTCGACTCCGATCTGTATCGCCTCGATCGCTCGACGGGGAGCAGGGAAGTGGCCCTTGGTCTGAGCCATCATTTGGTCGGTCGCCTTCTTGAACAGGAGCTTGCGGCCTGCTGGGTTCTTCTCAAGGGCGAGCTCTTGCAGGCGCGCTCGTGAGAGTCTGGAACCTCGTGTCCTCGATGGTTTTGGGGCATCGATTGCTTCGTGAGCCCGCTTCGTTGCGATCTCTATCAGCATCTCGACCGGCACGACCTCATCGACAAGTCGTGTCTTGAGCGCCTTGTAGGGGCGGACGGGTCTACCTGCGACGATCATTTCAAGGGCAGCCTGAATACCAACAACCGAAGGGAGTCGCTGGGTCCCACCGCCACCGGGAATGACGCCGAGTTGCACTTCAGGCTGGCCGAGCTGGGTCTTTGGACTATCGGTGCAGATACGCAGAGACGCCGCGAGAGCGAGTTCGAGACCTCCGCCCAGGCACGCTCCGTTGATGGCGGCCACGACTGGTTTGCCGTGGGTCGTGTGGATCGCCTCTAGGCGGTCGCAAATGCCATGGAGGACGGTCAACGCCTCTACTGCTTCTTTGGTCGATTGGATCTGGTCGAACATGCGAATGTCTGCGCCTGCGAGAAAGTCGCGTTTCGAAGAACCGATCACGACGGCGCGAACATCGTTCTCCTCGAAGCGATCGACTGCGATCGAGAGCTCCCCGAGAAACTCTTCGCCGAGCGTGTTCATCGCCTCGTCGTGGCGGTCCATAAGGAGGATGGCGACGCCGTCGTCATTGATTGTGAGGTGGTGGTTCTTGAGTTCCATCGTCATCGCTCCAACACGATTGCCGCCCCGAGGCCACCGGCGGCGCATTGGGTTATCAGGGCGGTTCCTGCTCCTCGGCGTTCGAGTTCGTTCGCCATGGTTGTGATCTGGCGGGCACCTGTTGCACCGAACGGGTGACCGATCGATATAGACCCTCCGTACAGGTTGAACTTTGATTCGTCGATCTCGCCGATCGCTTTGTCTCTTCCGAGGCGCTTCTTTGCGAACTCAGCCGAGGCGAAAGCCTGCACATTCGAAAGCACCTGGGCCGCGAACGCCTCGTGCATGTCGATGATGTCGATGTCAGCCAGGGTCATGCCTGCCCTGTCAAGTGCGATTGGCGTCGCAAAAGCAGGCCCCATGAGAAGTTGCCAGTTCGGATCGAGAGCAGCAAACGCATACGACCGGATGTAGGCCTTTGGCTCATACCCGAGGGCCTTGGCCACATCCTCGTCCATGAGGAGAATCGCCGACGCGCCGTCCGTCAGCGGAGATGCATTTGCGGCCGTGACCGATCCGTACTTGCGGTCGAAGACGGGTCTAAGCGTTGAGAGCTTCTCAATCGTTGAGTCGCTTCGGGGAATGGTGTCGCGTTCTACGGTGGTCGTGTACTTGGGTGGTATTGGGTAGGCCATGACCTCTTTGTCAAATATTCCGTCCGCCCAAGCCTTCGACGCCTTCATGTGCGAAGCGATCGCGTATTCGTCCTGTGCCGTGCGACTGATGCCATTGGCTTTTGCCATTTTCTCAGCAGAGTCACCCATCGACTCGCCGGTGGAACGTTCCGCAATGGCTGGCGGATTTGGCGCAAGATCCTTCGGCCGCAACTTTGAGAAGATCCTGACTTTTGATGGCAAGTCCTTGGCAGCGTTTGCAGCCATCATCAACTCAACAAAGCGGTCCGAGTACGTGACGGGTGGTTTCGACAGAGAGTCTGCTCCACCTGCAATCACGATGTCTGCCTCTCCGAGTGCGATGGCTTGGGCGGCGTTCACCACGGTTTGCGTCGATGTGGCACAGGCCCGCGTAACCGAATAGGCATCGGTTGATTCAGGGAACGGCCCAGCGAGGACGATCTCCCTCGCGATGTTTGGTGCGGCGACATCCTGGACCACCGAGCCGTACACGACTCTGTCGACGGAAGACGCCTCGACGGCAGAACGTGCCAGAAGCTCTGCGACGACTGCAGTCGAAAGGTCAAGCGTTGATTCGCTCCGCAGCGCGGTTCCCGACTTGGCAAATGGAGTGCGGAGTCCATCGACGATTGCGACCCTGCGGGTGGGGGATGACGAAGCCATGAATGTATCCAATTCTTGAGCGGACACTCAATATTCTATCGTGCAAACGGGCGGGGGAAACGGGGGG
>JAQCAA010000105.1 GCA_027728645.1 Actinomycetota bacterium
TTCTTTCGGTCCTCCCTTGAGGGAGGACGGGCGAGCCCCGCGAGCCAGGAGGGTGGCGCTGGAACGCTAGGCGCAAGCCGCTCCCGGTCCTCTGTCCTCTGTCCTCTGTCCTCTGTCCTCTGTCCTCTGTCCTCTGTCCTCTGTCCTCTGTCCTCTGTACGCTGCCCCCATGGACTCCCAGACTGCCGAATTGGCCGGATTGATCTCAGCTGCCGAATCGGTTCTGATCCTCACGGGGGCTGGAATCTCAACGGCGAGCGGTATCCCCGATTTCCGCGGTCCAGACGGTGTGTGGACGACGCAGACACCCGTCCCGTTTGACGAGTTTCTTCGATCCGAGGATCGAAGACGTGACTACTGGACTCAGAAGGCAAAAGCCACTGAAGCCTTCCAGAATGCAAAGCCCAATGTTGTTCATCTCGCATGCGTATCGCTTGAGCTTGCGGGAAAGCTCGAACTCATCGTGACTCAGAATGTTGACGGGCTGCATCTCGATGCTGGCACCACGCCAGGGAACCTGGTCGAGATCCACGGAACCGGTCGCGAGGCGGGGTGCCTCACCTGCGGCGAGCGGACACCCGTGCAACCGCATGTCGATCGGTTCCTATCGACGAATGAGCCTCCCCGTTGTCACTGTTGCGGGTTCCTCAAGCCCGCGACCATAAGTTTTGGTCAGGCGCTCGACGCTGTGGCTCTTGATCGGGCGTCTTTGGGAGCAGACCGGTGTGATCTCGTAATCGCACTCGGATCGACCCTTGGCGTATATCCGGCTGCCGAAATCCCACTCGGCCCGTCGCAACGAGGCGTCCCCTACGCCATTGTGAACATGGGCAGAACCGACCACGACTCCTGGAACCATGTGACCCTTCGAATTGAAGGGGATGTTTCTGAGGTCTTCCCAGCAGCGGTATCTGCAGCGATCGGCCCGTAAGACAGAGATCGCCCATGCGTCACTATCGTTGAGTGGTCAGCCCCAACGCGAGGAGATCGTGATGCGCATTGAGCGAGATTCGATGGGAGAAGTGCCTGTTCCCGAGGACGCTTACTACGGCGCATCAACCCAGCGAGCGGTTGATAATTTTCCGATTTCGAATCTTCGGTTCGGTCGGACATTCATCTGGGCCCTTGGGTTACTCAAAGCCGCGGCCGCCACAACAAACGCAACTATCGATGTCATCGACGATGCAATGGCGGACGCGATTGTTGAGGCGGCAGAGGAGGTGATGGCTGGCGATCTTGACGACCACTTTGTTCTCGACATCTTCCAAACTGGCTCTGGCACATCCACGAACATGAACGCAAACGAAGTCATCGCGAACCGCGCCTCTGAAATCCTCGGTGGTGAGCGCGGATCCAAGCTGGTCCACCCAAACGACCATGTGAACGCGAGCCAATCGTCAAATGACGCAATTCCGACCGCGATTCACATTGCAGCAGTAGCTGGCATCGAAAATGGTCTCCTTCCGGCACTCGACGCCCTTGCCGAGTCGCTATCGGCAAAGGCGACCGAATTCGACGATGTCCTCAAATCTGGGCGCACTCACCTCATGGACGCCACCCCTGTGAGGCTCGGACAAGAGTTTGGCGGGTATGCAGCCCAGGTGCGCAACGGTGCAGAGCGTGTTCGCAACGCCCTGCCTGGGCTGTACGAACTTGCTCTTGGAGGCACTGCTGTCGGCACTGGAATCAACGCACCTGACGGGTTTGCGTCCGGGACTATTGCCGTCATGGCGCAGCGATCTGGTTTCCCGTTCGTTGAGGCAGAGAACCACTTTGAAGCCCAGGCCTCAAAGGACGCCGTCGTCAGTGCGTCGGGTGCCCTCAAAACGGTTGCTGTGTCTTTGTTCAAGATTGCCAACGACCTCAGATGGATGTCGTCTGGGCCAAGGACAGGGATTGCAGAGATCACTTTGCCCTCTCTTCAGCCGGGGTCCTCAATCATGCCGGGGAAGGTGAATCCTGTGATCTCGGAAATGATGATGCAGGTTGCGAGCCAGGTCATCGGGAATGACACGGCGATTACATGGGGTGGTGCAAACGGAAACTTCGAACTCAATGTCATGATGCCTCTGATGGCTCACAACCTGCTGGAATCGATCGATCTGCTTGCGAGTTCGTCGACGGTCATGCGAGAGAAGATGGTTGATGGCATTGTTGCCGATGCCAAGCGAGCGAAGTGGCTGCTTGAACAGAACGTGATCATCATCACAGCTCTGGTGCCTGTCATTGGCTATGACAGGTCGGCTGAAGTCGCGAAGAAGGCCTTCGCCGAGAATCGAGGGGTCAGAGATGTTGCCCTTGAGTTGGGTGTTCTGCCAGAGGATGAACTGGACGCCGCTCTCGATCTCCGACCGATGACAGAAGGCGGCGTTGCTGGCTAGCTTGCCGTCTGGTCGAGGGCCTGAGCGAGTGTCGTCCAAGCAAGATCTGCACACTTGATGCGGACGGGAAACTTCCTTACGCCCTGAAGCGCTTCGAGATCGCCGAGCACCGATCCAGGCCGTTCCTCGTCGACAGGGTTCTCTCCCTCATCGATCGTCATCATGATCCGGAACTTTCCTGCGAGATCCTGGATGTCATCGACGCTTTGCCCAACGATCGCATCCATCATCATCGAGCCTGACGCTTGCGAAATCGAGCAGCCCTGTCCGAGCATCGCTGCGTCCACAACGACACCATCTTCCACCAGAAGATCGAGGAAGAACTCATCGCCGCACGAAGGGTTGTTGCCTTCGGCATGAACGTGGTCACCCGACAGTGTGCCCTTCCTGCGTGGGTTTCGGTAGTGGTCGAGGATCACTTCTCGATAAAGCTCGTCTAGTCCCGCCATGGCGTCCTGTCTTGTCCTATGGGTCGACGACAGAGGATAGTTGTGGCCAACGCGTCACTAGACGAGACCGAAGATTCCTCTTGCCTTGTGAAGTGACTCGACGAGAAGGTCGACTTCCTCAGGCACGTTGTAGAGGTAGAACGACGCCCTTGCTGTCGCAGGGATCTCGAGGTACTTCATCAGGGGTCTTGCACAATGGTGTCCGGCTCTCACCGCAATCCCATCCTGATCGAGGATCGTCGCGATATCGTGAGGATGAATGTCGCCGAGTTCGAAGCTCACAGCGCCTCCCCGCTTCGAGACGTCCTTTGGCCCGTAGATGGTGAGATCTGGCACCTCGGAGAGGCGATCGAGGGCGTACGCCGTGATCGACCTCTCGTGAGCGACAACGTTGTCCATCCCGACCGCGCTCAAATAGTCAACGGCTGCTCCGAACCCCACCGCCTCGGCGATTGGTGGTGTCCCGGCCTCGAACTTGTGGGGAACGGGCGCCCACGTGGACGCATGCCGCTCAACGACATTGATCATCTCGCCGCCGCCTTCGGCGGGCTCCATCTCTTCCAAACGGTCGGCCCTGCCCCAAAGGGCACCGATTCCCGTTGGTCCGAGCATCTTATGGGAGGAGAAGGCAAGGAAATCGACACCAAGAGCTTCGACATCCACGTTTGTGTGCGGAACGAGTTGTGCGGCGTCGAGAACAGATATGGCTCCTACCGAAGCAGCTGCCTTGGAGAGCACATCAATCGGCCCGAGAGCACCTGTCACATTCGACATGCCAGAAAAGGAGACGATCTTGACTCGTTCGTCGAGTACTTTGTCGAGCTCGCTGGTGTCGACACCAAAGTCGTCATCGAGGTCGAGATAAACGAGCTCAGCCCCCGTGTACTTCGCCACAAGCTGCCACGGGACGATGTTTGCATGATGCTCCATGATCGTCAGGAGGATCTTGTCTCCCTCAGAGAGATGATGGAGGCCCCAGCCATACGCAATGTGGTTGATGGCGGTTGTTGTTCCTCGCGTGAACGCAAGCTGGCTTGGTGATGTCCCGATGAAGGCTGCAACTTTGGTTCTTGCGGACTCGTATAGGTCGGTAGCTTCTACCGCGAGCGTGTGGGCTCCCCTGTGAACATTCGCGTTTGAGTTCTCGTAGTACGAGTTCATTGCGTCGAGGACTGATTGAGGTTTTTGCGTCGTGGCTGCCGAGTCGAGATAGACCAATGGCTTGCCGTTGACCTCGCGGCTGAGAATCGGAAAGTCCGCCCGCAGAGCCCGAAGGTCGCTCACCCGACGATGAGTTCTGGGCGGAAGGCGTCGTAGCCTGCCTCCTCGATCGAGTCGGCAAGCCCAGCATTGCCCGACTTGACGATGTGGCCGTCAACGAACACATGGACGAAGTCTGGTGTGATGTAGTCGAGCATCCGCTGGTAATGAGTAATGATGAGGAAGCCTCTCTCGTCTGTCTGAAGTCGTTTGACGCCCTCTGCCACGATACGGAGCGCGTCGATGTCCAACCCGCTGTCTGTTTCGTCAAGTACAGCAAAATCGGGTTCGAGAATCGCCATCTGGAGAATCTCGTTGCGTTTCCGTTCGCCGCCGGAGAATCCCTCGTTGAGGTATCGGTCGGCGAAGGATGAATCCATTTCGAGATCACGCATCGCCTCCATGACCTTCAGTCTCAGCTCAAGCACGGTGTAGTTGGTCCCCGTCTTGTTCGAAAGCGCGGTTCGGAGAAAATTCACGACGCTGACGCCCTGGATCTCCTCTGGATACTGAAACCCGAGGAACATGCCTGCCTGGCCACGCTTTTCTGGCTTCCACTCTGTCACATCCTCACCCTTGTAGAGGATGGAGCCGCCGGTGATCACATACGCAGGATGGCCGAGGAGGATGTTCGCAAGCGTGGACTTGCCAGACCCGTTCGGCCCCATGATCGCATGCGTCTCGCCAGCGTTGATGGTGAGGTCGACGCCCTTGAGGATCGCTGTTCCTTCGACTGACGCGTGCAGGTTCTTGATTTCGAGCAAAGGCTGTTTTGGCATGCGCGAAGGTTAACGATGCCGCGGGCCGTGATTACCAAAAATCTCATGGCTCCACGACGCCAAATCGTGCTTCGTCAGGTTCCTCTCAGTGATCCAAACACGAGCTCCATCTGGTCGAGGTCGACACTTTCAAGGGAACTCAGCACCTGTACGTAATAGCGCCCGACTCCCCAGGAAGCCATCTGGTCGATCGCTTCTCTGGCTTGAGCCGGTGTGCCGTGGGGCACTGACCGCTCGTCGAGAAACGCTGCGTATTCATTCGGCGTCATGCTTCGTCTTGCGCCGCGTTCCTCGAGCGCCGCCTGGTGGTCCGACTCGTCTTCGTACACGAACGCCGGACCAGCAAAAGAGAGCAAGATGTCTGCCGGATCCCGACCTGCGAGAGTCGCGGCTTCGGCCATCGTGGATCGACGAGCTTTCAGCGTTTCCTCATCAGTCACAAACGAGTTGTATTCGTGTGCGTAGGTGCCAGCGAGCCGAGGGGTCTTGTTCATTCCAGAACCACCGACGACGATTTGCAGTCCATCCGACGCAGAAGGCGCCACCCTCTCCGCACTGAGCGAGTAGTGCTTGCCTTCACATGATCCACCACCAGCGAAAATGGCAGAGATGATGTCAAGCGACTCTTCGAATCGCTCAAAACGTTCCTTCAGTGGCGGTAGATTCATACCGAACGCGGCGTGCTCCGACTCCATCCAGCCGGTGCCGACACCGAGGGTGAAGCGGCCCCCTGACATTTCGTCCAGTGACGTTGCTGACTTTGCCATGACGGACGGATGCCGAAAAGTGATAGGAGAGACGAGTGAGACCAAGCGGATCGAAGACGTCTCGCGAGCGAGGCCACCGAAAGAGATCAGTGCATCGGTGGTTTCGAACGAATCGTCACCGTTGAGGTAGTGATCTGAGCGGGCAAAGGCATCAAGGCCGAAAGTTTCACTCCACTGCGCGAGTTTGAGCAACCGCTCGTATGACCCGCCGAATTGTGGCTCGACAAAAAGACCGAGTTCCATGCTGCCTCCTGTTACCAGCCGCGATCAACCCAGCTTTGGAGGTGACCGCGTTCTGTTCCAATAGTTGTTGCATCCCCGTGGCCGGGAAGCACAACGGTTTCATCGCCAAGCGTAAAGAGTTGCGTGGAGATCGATTCGATAATCCTAGCGAACGAGCTGTGGTCGAAACGGGTCGCACCGGGGCCACCTGGGAACAGCGTGTCGCCAGTCAGAACGACGCCATCAAGGAGAATGCTCACGGATCCGGGAGTGTGCCCAGGCGTGTGCAGTATGTGGGCTTCCACATCGCCAATCAGGAATCGCCCAATCTTGATATCGGATCCAAACCAACCGTCGGCGATGGCAGAATCTGCTGGGTCTAGGAGTGCTGGCACTGCGAACGCCTCGGCCATCTCTCGTGCGGCTTGGTGGTGGTCCCAGTGTCCATGTGTTGTGATAATCGCTGAGAGTGAAGAACCCTCGACGAGGGCGCTGAGCGAGTCGAATCCGGCAGCAGCGTCGACGAGGACGGCGTTGCCGCTCTGATCCGACCGAATGAGGTATGCGTTGTTGTCAAGTGGTCC
>JAQCAA010000106.1 GCA_027728645.1 Actinomycetota bacterium
TTGCTAAGCCTTTCGGCCCCACTTCGAGTTCGATGGCTTCGGCATCGGAACCTGAGAAGGTCGCAACAGAAACGATGGCTCCCCTGCGAACAAATCTGAGTATCTCATTGGCGGCCGACAGACGAGAGCTGACCGTGGCGTCGATCCCGATGCTTCCTCCCAGACTCATGAGGTCAGTGTTTGAGAACCGCGCAATTACTTCACGCGCACCGCGGGACTTTGCCACGAGGGCGCCAAGGACGTTTTCGCCGTCCCAGCCTGTCAGCGCCATGACAGTGTCGGCCGATGCGACTCCTTCGGCCAACAGCAGTTTGGGATCCGTGGGGTTGCCACAGACGGTGACGACCCTCGGATAGTTCTCAGCGATCACCCGGCAACGATCACTGTCTAGCTCGATAAGCGTCGTGTGAATACCTTCTTCAGAAAGCATCCCAGCGGTCAGCAGGGCTAGCCGAGTCCCACCGAGCACGATGACCTTTTCCGCCGGCCTGCTCGAGAGTCCGAGCCACTCGTATGCCTGCTGGGTACTCTCCTTGCGAGCCATCATGAGGACATGGTCGTGGGCCTCAAGCGTGGTTTCACCACGCGCGATGATCGTCTCATTCCCTCGGATGACAGCGACCACGAGCCAGTCCCAGCCGACTACCGATTCGCGAAGATCCGCGAGCGCACGACCGGCGAAGGCCGTGTCCTCACCGACATAGGCGCCTATGAGTACGAGTTCACCGTCGGCGAAATCAACCCTCTCTGCAACCTCTCCACCGGCGGCGAGTGCGACAAGCTCACGTGCTGCCGCTGCCCCTGGGTCGATGACGAGGTCGACTCCAAGTGCTTCGACCTCTGCCTTGAGTTGGGGGTCTTCCACCCTGGCAACCTTGACAGGGATATTGAGCTGCGTTCCGGCTGAGCATGCGAGGACGTTGACCGCGTCAGACGAACTGACAGCAATGAGAAGGTCAGCCTGTTCTATTCCAGCCTTCTTGAGGGTCTCGACAGACGCACCGTTCCCGGTGATGACGAGACAATCAATTTCGCTTTGAGCCCTAGCTGCTACCTCGGGGTCTGACTCGATGACGACAACATCATGCCGCTCAAACGAGAGCTTCTTCGCAAGATACGAACCGATGGCTCCTGCACCCACAATGACAATACGCATGACATATCAGCCTAGAACGCTCACGCGGAAGAACCTCAGACCTGGTGACGCATACCCTCGACGGATGGCTCATTTTGGATAGGGCCATCCGCGCCGGGACCTTCACAGGATACCTAGTTCTCTTCTTGACTCAGCAGCTTCGATGGGTCGAAAGTTGCTCTGCTTGTTGATCGAACAGTGACGTTGCCGAGGATCGGGAGCGAGATTGAGCGGGAGACGGTTACCGACACAGTTCGGAGGGTCCAAGAACGATCGATGGGGCATTGACAAGACACGAGGGTTGCGCCATTTGCTTGTGCGAAGCGGGCGGCTTCGTTGGTTGGTGAGCCGACGGCTCCGAAGGGGAGGAACGTGACGGGGGCTGCTGCGAGCGCTGCGGCGTCCGCTGCGGAGGCTGCGGTCGCGTAGGACGCAGCTGCGGCACCGACCATCCCGACGCCAAGCATGAACATGAGCAGCACAATGACAAGACCGAAACCGAGTACAGCGGAACCACGCTCACTCCCCAGCGTCACCGCTCGACGCGCATCGTTGCGGTTGATGAGAGGGTCACCGTGAAGCCTCCGAATATGGGAGTGGCGATTCGGTACGGGAGCGACACGGTCACGGTGGCTTTGTGCCCAACCGTCGACGGCCGCGACACTGCGATCCTTGCATCTGATCTGTTGCTTCCCAAAGCTCCACGGACCGCAGCAGCTGCACGTGACGTATCCGGAGAGGCGGCTGCTTCCCTCGCTCCTTCTCTCGTCGCATGCACCAGTTGGATCTCTGTTCTTGCGATTACCGCAACCTCGACAACGCCGAGGAGCAGGACAAGCACAAGCGGCATGATCAGGGCGAACTCCACCACGGCTGAACCTGACTCAAACCGCATCACACACCGTTCGCGACGGAGACGACCTTTTGGATGACGGAATTGAAGAACGCAGGGAGGGCGTCGGTGGTCGATGCCCAGGTGATCAGGGCAAGGGCAACGATGGCCGCCGCCACAAGCACGAGTGCGTACTCCGCCGTTGCTTGACCGTTCTCTGAATGGATCATGGATGAACTCCTTCTTGGAGGCGAGTGGGAAGTGTTTGTGGACATCTTTCCTCTTGCGGGCGGCCGCTTCTCACAAGGTCAGCTTCGAGATGCCGCCAACCACCGAAGGGGCAACAGCGACAAGGAGAAAGCCAGGGAGGATGAGGAACGCGAGGGGGAACAGCATCTTGACCGGGAGGCGCTCAAGGCGTTCTCTCTGAACCGCATCGTCGCTGTCCCTCTCAGAATCGCTGAGCGCTCGAAGGTCAGTTGCGAGGGGGGCGCCTGAGATTGCAGAAGCCCTGGCCGCGCGAAACATCGTGTCTACTGGTGAGGGATCCTCGACATCATCAATCAGAACCGAGCGATGGTTCAGCCTCGTGTGGCGAGTCATCTGTGAGGCAACGGGCTCGTGTAGGTGGCGAATCGCCGTTTCAACTGAGACGTCGAACGACACCCCGGCCTCGACGCCGCTTGCAACGAGCTCGACTGCGAGGAGCTGTTCTATCCGCGCTGCGACCGACTCAGATTTCGCATCCCGGATGCCTGTCGAACGCACGAAAGCGAAATGGGCTCCAACATACGCGGCCGCGAGAGCCGGGTGGATCGCACCAGCCACGATGGCCGGCACCACCATGGAACTGTTCGGTCCCCTGACTATCCATCCGTACGCCGCAGCGACAGCGACTCCGAGGACGATCATGCCGCCACTCGACCAGAGATGACGAATACGAGAACTGTTCCACTGATCTGGAGAAAGGCCCCGACGGCCATCGGAATGATGACCGCTGCCCCGCCTGGCTCAGGGACTCCGTTCGCACCCACGACGAGGGCGGTCAGCGCAAGTGGTGCAACACCAACCACCCAAGCGGAGAACCTCACCTGAGCCAGAGACGCGCGCTTCTGGCGGTCCCTGTCCTCTGCATCTTTGGCCCTGGCAGCAAACGTCCGCATCGAAGGTGCAATCGAAGAGCCGGTGTGCTCGGACATTGCGCACATCGACGCAAAGCGGCGCCCATTGATTGGGAGCTTTGGTTCGATTGCCGCTCCAACTTCGGTGATCGATGCCCCTGCCATGCACAACCTCCGAACGTCATTGCTCACAGACTCGTGTTCGCTTTGGGCAATCGCATCGCGCAACGAACCACCTGCGGTGACGACGCCGGCCAGAGATCGCAGCAGCACAGCTTCGGACTCGTCGCGACGCGATCTCGTCCTTCGAAACCACCCGTACCCGACAGCGACCGCAATCAGAAGAAGCGATCCCTGGACGGGAGCAAACGCAACCACAACGGCGACAACCACAACGGGCCACGGCGCACCTGAAATCGTGACGAGAGCGGCGATCACCCACATCAGCATCGATAGACCTCGTCCATGCCGTCAGGTTTCAAGACGTGGATCGAACGGACACCGCGTCCGGTGTCGGTACGCGACACAAACACGATCAGGTCAAAGGCGGAGAGGATCTGGCTCCTGAGCGTGGATGCTGCGATTTGGGAATCGAGCATCGAAGCCAACGATTCGATTCTCGCCAGCGCCTCGGACGGTCCGTTGGCGTGCACCGTGGACATCGAGCCTGCGTGCCCTGTGTTGAGCGCCTGGATCATATCCGCAGCCTCTGGGCCCCTGACCTCCCCCACGATGATTCGATCCGGTCGGAGGCGTAGGGCATGGGCAAGCAGCGAACGGATGGTGATCTCGCCGCGACCCTCCACGTTTGGAGGATGGGCTTCGAGGCGTACGACATGGCCGACAATATTCAGCTCGGCAGCATCCTCGATTGTGACGATTCGATCCCCGGTCGTGATCGAGCCGCACAACACATTGAGCAGCGTCGTCTTGCCAGAACCGGTGGCGCCCGCGACGAGAATGTTCTTGCGACTGGCAACAGCCGATTCGAGAATCTCCGCACCGGCTGCGTCGATGCCTCCTCTTTCAACGAGTTCAGCCATGTCGGTGACGGTCTGGAGAAAGCGACGCACCGCAACCACTGGTCCATCGACTGATGCAGGAGGAATGATGGCGTGGAGCCTGGATCCGTCTGGGAGGCGGGCATCCACGGCAGGCACTGCGCGGTCGATCCGGAGGCCAAGCGGTGCGATCACTCTCCTCACCGCGGCCACAATTGCTTCGTCGGAGACAAACCGCACATCCGAGCGGGTGAGTTCGCCGAACCGTTCAACCCAGATGTCGGTCGGACCGTTCACGAGGATGTCTGAAATGTCGGGGTCACGCAGGAGCGGTTCGATGGGGCCAAACCCCACGACAGCGTCAACTGCCTCGTGGATGACATTGTGCGGGGCGATTGGGGCCTGATGCTCTTTCGCCTCGGCTGCCGCTCGCGTGACGGCAGCTCGATCGAGGGGGACCGCCGATCGCATGATTGATGCCACGATCCTGTCGACGTCGTTCATGTGACCGACCAGATCTTGGCGAGCTGCCTGAGCCAACCGGATTTGGCTGGCATCGTTCTGAGGCCCATCAGTGCATTGAGCGTGGCCAAGCCTGGGCGAGGGAGGACAAGAGCGCCTTTTGGCGCCTCAGCCTGGAATCCAAGAGACTGGAACACGACTCGGCGTGTCGGGCGAGACATGAACTGTTGAGGCAAGAGCGGTAGGAGCGAGATTGCAGATTCGGGCGGTGGTGATGCAGGATCGCATCGAAGGACCACATGCGGCCACCGTTCAGCGAGCGCACCGACTACACGAGAGGCGTCCTCGATTCCGACTCCCCCGTTTGGAAGAACGGCTACTGACCCGCGGAGCGGATCAAGCTGATCCTTCATGGCGCCATCCCTCACCAAGTCCGCAAGCGTGTACGGCGATTCGTAGCGTGGCCCCCGAGGATCGAGATCCACGACGAGCGCCGACGGGCGGGTAGCGGCAAGACCTATAGGGGCAAGGACACTGAGCAGAAGGTCACTTGGAGACCACAGCGCAACAACGGACACGGGTTCCTCCTCGGATCAGGAGGGGAAGCACAGCGACCGTATCGAATCGAACCCAACAGCACAAGACTCTTGGAACACACGCAATGCTCACGACGGAACCGAGGACTACCGATACAATCGTAACTATGACTGCACTTGGATCCAACGGAGACGGACCGACGAGCGCGGGCCTGACTGAAGCAGCGTTCTTTGATCTTGACAAGACGATCATCGCCGGTTCGTCAACCTTGGCGTTTGGCAGGCCCTTGTACAAGGCTGGATTTCTTCACCGGGGAACCTTGGTCAGGCTCGGAATCGCGAGGCTCTCGTACATGATCTTCGGAGCCGATGAAAAAGACCTCGAGCGTGCTCGCAATGAGATGCTCGATCTTGTCTCTGGCTGGCACAAGGCAGAAATCGATGCGATCGTCGCGCAAACGCTTGACGAGGTCATCGAACCATTGGTGTTCGCCGAAGCGCTGTTTCTCATCGACGAGCATCGAAGAGCAGGGCGCAGGGTCTACGTCGTTTCGGCAAGTCCTGAAGAATTCGTGACACCAATCGCCAAGATGGTCGGAATCGAACGCGTCATCGCAACCAAGATTCGCACCGATGCCCTTGGGCGGTATGTGCCAGAGCTTGAAAGGTACGTCATGGGTCCCGGCAAGGCCGAGGCGATGAAGGAGGTTGCCGAGCAGGACGGCATCGACCTTGCAGGCTCATTCGCCTACACGGACAGCTTCACAGACATGCCGATGCTCGAGATCGTTGGCAACCCTGTTCCCGTCAACCCTGAAAAGGAGTTGAAGGAAGCAGCCGAAGCGAAAGGTTGGGCGATCCTCGAATTCCAGCGGCCGGTGAGCCTCGGACCGCGAGTCCCAACGCCACCCCCGAAAGCATGGATCGCAGCAGGTATCGGTGCAGCAGCCGTCGCAGTTTTCTTCGCAGCAACCCGGAAACGAAAGGGCTAGAGAGCTTTCAGCTTTCAGCTCTCATGTCCCCGTCGAGGGGGACCGATCTCTTCTTCGGTCCTCCCTCGAGGGAGGACGGGCGAGCCTTGCGAGCCAGGAGGGTGGGCGGCACAGGCGAGTCGGTGACCCAGAAACGTGTCATCCCCCTGCATCGTTCGTCCCTCACTCTGCCGTCCCCCTTGAAACGGGGACCGATCTCTTCCTCGGTCCTCCTTTCAAGGGAGGACGGGCGAGCCTTGCGAGCCAGGAA
>JAQCAA010000006.1 GCA_027728645.1 Actinomycetota bacterium
TGCGCCTTCGTCCTGCGTCCTTGCGACCAGCGCGCCTGACTCGACATCGACACCCCGAACGTTGGTGGACACGGCACTAGCGGCGGTCAGGAGGCGTCGGCGGCCCTTCCGAGATCGACAACTTCCGGCGGACCGGGTATCCGGGTTGGGGCCGCATGTTCGGATTCGGAATCTGGTTCCTCGAGGCCGTACTTGATAAGAAGGTGCAGGTAGTCACGCTGGTAGAACACCTTGCACCTCACATCGGGGTACAACTCTCGAAGCCGTTTGACCTTTCGATTCTTCTTCGTGACAAGCTTTTGACTCATCGTCGTGATCTCGATGTAGAGGTCGTCGTCAGGGAGGTAGAAATCGGGTTTGAACAGTTTTACCGGTTCGTCGAGGTCATCCCACTCGATTGGGAACTCTCGCGGCTCGTAGTGCCACTCGATGCCGTAGAAGTCGAGAAGTCGCGCGAATTCCCGTTCGCTGTTGTGTGCGAAGTCGGTGAGGTCGGCCGGCGACGGCCCAAAGAGATCGTCAGTGCTCAGTTTCCAGCCGCTTTCGCGATTTCTGTGTTTGCAACCAGGTCTGCTGCATGGTCGGGGAAGAGCTTATGGATTTCACCGGCGACTTCATCATGAACTGGTCGCACGGCGATGCCGAATACCCCCTGGCCCTTGCGGAGCAGGTCCATGACTTCTTCAGGACTTGTGGCTGCGTAGATGGATGTGCCATCAGACAAAAGGGTGATGTCGCTCTCCCTCCACCCTTCGCCTACCTCGAGTTCGAGATAGTCGAATGCCGCACGGATCTTGTGAAGGCTTGTGCCTGCGTCCTTCAGACGCTTAACGACCCGCAACGTGACGATGTCCTGGAACGTATAGAGCCGCTGGGTGCCAGAGCCCGTCGCCTCCTGAAGGGATGGGCCGAGGAGCCCTGAACGATCCCAGTAGTCGAGTTGGCGATAAGTGATGCCAACGACGGAGCAAACTTGCGGTGAACGAAATCCGAAGGATGTATCGATGTTGTTTTGAGTCATTGCCTTGCGTCTCCTAAGCCCAGAGGTTACACACTTGTAATTCCGTGCATTGAATTACCAGCGCGAAACTTACGGTCGCTCCACGCCGTTGTCAACGATTGAGCTTTCACTCAGCGGTGAGAATCATCCCGAGATTGGTGAGGTGGTCCATTGTTCCAAGCCCGTAAACGATGTCGCCTGCCGCGAATGGCTGGTTCGGACTGGGGTTGATGCGAACCGATTCCTTGCCGCTGGCGACGCCGACGACCATGGCACCAGAATCCCCGAGGAGACTGAGATCGGCGAGAGTGCGACCAACAACCGACGAGGATTCGTCAACCACGTACCGTTTGATTCGGAACTCGATCGCTGGGTTGTAGACAACGGCATCGAGGAAGCCGGCGAGGTCAGGATCGGCGACGAGAGCAGCCAGACGCTCTCCCCCAACGAGCTCGGGGGTTACGACCGATGTGGCTCCTGCGAGGGTCAGCTTGGTTTCAGTTTCGTGGTCTACTGCTCTGGCGGCTACGGGGAGGGTTGGACGAAGTGACCTTACCGAAAGGGTGATCACGAGGTTGTCGCTTGCCGAGGCAACGGCGGCTATAACTCCGCTGGCGTGCGCGACGCCGGCCTCCTTCAGAACTTGGTCCCTCGTGGCGTCGCCCTCGACCACGAGTGCGCCGGCCGCCACTGCGCTCTCGCTGGTCAGCGCATCGGCTTCGATCACAACTGCGTCGACGTTGTCGCGCTTCAGCGCATGCCATGCGGTCGACCCCACTCTTCCGAATCCACAAACTATTACGTGGTCACGCATGTTGGAAATCTCCTTCGTCATCTTCCTGCGCTTTCGATAGTCGGAACCGACAACGGTTTCGAGGCCGAATTCGACAACTGATGTGGCGGTGTAGAAGGCGGCCCCCATGCCAGAGAGCAACACAATGACCACCCAGAGCCTCGTACCTCCGTCGAAGGGACCTCCGATCTCTGAGTAACCCACGGTTGTAATGGTGATCACCGTGACGTACAGAGCCTCGCCAGGGTCAAAGTCACCAATGACCACGAATCCGGTCGCTCCGACACCTATAACAGCAACGAGGGCGATCAGCCCAGCCCGAAGGTTCGAGGGCAGCCTCACCGCGCTGACGTTGAGTCGAAGTCATCTGGCCCGACGTCGTCGAGGAACTCCCTGAACCTCTCAATCTCTTCCTCATCGGCCTGATCGTGGATCTGGACGCCTGCCTCGTTGAGTACTTCCCTATCGGCAAAGAGAGGGACGTCCATCCTCACGGCGATGGCGACAGCGTCCGACGGTCGCGAAGAGATTGTGTGTATGTCGCCGTCAAGCTCAAGTTTCAGATCTGCATAGAACGTGCCGCCACGCAGTTCTGTCACAACGACTTCAGTGAGCTTGGCTCCGAGCTCTTCGATCAGGGCCGCTGCCAGATCGTGGGTAAGCGGTCGCTCCGTTGAGACACCCTCACTCGCCAGGGCTATGGCCATCGCCTCAGATGTGCCGATCCAGATCGGTAGGTAGCGGTCGCCACCTTGTTCGCGCAGAAGCAAGATCGGGGTGTTGGTCGGAAGTTCGATCCGAACTCCGATGAGATCGAGCGGCACATTGTTGCTCATCGCGCAACTGTATCACTCGGCTAGGAGCGCATTGCCAGTCGAATAGGCTGCATCAACAAAGGCCTCTGGCTCTGCAAGGAACCGCGGCATGTTCATGACTGCCCATACCGACCTCAGATTCCGAAAAAGGCCTTGCCAGTCAAGGCCGTAGCCGAGCAGATATTCGTCGCCAACCTCGAAACCTCGGTACTCGACTGGAACATCAACGATGCGACGTGGGGCCTTGTCGAGGAGGGCAACAGTGCTCACTGATTTGGCTCCCTTTGCGTCGAGCATCTTGTGGATCGTCCCAAGTGTTAGCCCGGTGTCGACGATCTCGAGAACCAATAGCACGTCCTTGCCGTCAAGCGGTTCGTCGATATCCAGAGTCACCGAGACACGGCCTTCGCGACCGAACCGGGTTAGTGCCAGAAACTGAGGAGTTGAATCGAGTGGAAGGTGTGCGAGCAGGTCCTTCATAAATATGACTGAACCCTTCAGGATGCCGACAACGACAAGGTCACCGTTTGGATGGTCTCGCATGATCTCGGCACCGAGTTCTGCGACCCGCCGAGCGAGGACATCAGGAGTGATGACCTCGACGAAGTCATCACTCATGCTCCACCCACGACGGACGGAAGTGCTTCTCTGATCCATCGGCCAATTGACTCGGCCTTCGGAAGGTCGACGATTGATGACGTTCTCCATTTTCCATCGTCGAGGGTTGGGAGAGCGCGAAGTCTTTGCTCGTGACTCTCCGACAGTTCAAGCGGGGGATTCAGTGTTGCCCCACCCCCCTCTTCGCTGTAAAACACCCTCAACAGGCGATCGGTTGTTGAATAGGTGCTGTATGCCCAGTCGACCAGTTCTCTGGTGTCTGCGAAGTGATCATCGGAATGCATCACAACGGAGTAGATGGTTCTGCCAGCTCGTTCGGTGACGCCGAGCAACACCTTGTCGGCCCGTGGGGTGTCTCCGGTTTTGAGACCCACAACGCCGGGATAGGTGCCGAGTAGCCTGTTCGTGTTGGTAAATGTACGGCTTTGTCCATTCGGTCCCGGCATACTGACAATTTTGATGCTGCCGATTCGCTTGATGTCTGGGTAATTCTGTGACTCGATGATGAGCGTGAGCAGATCTCGAGCCGTCGAATAATGATCATCGTGATCAAGTCCGTTCGGATTCGCAAAACTGGTGCTGTCCATTCCAAAGGTGGATGCCTTTGCATTCATCATGTCAACGAATGCGGAAATGGATTCGCCCCCGACGTGGTAGCCAAGAGTCAGCGCTGCGTCATTTCCGGAGCGGACAAGCATCGCAATGAGCAAGTCGCCAACCGTCCACACCTCTCCAGTCACGAGGCCAGCCGTGGAACCCCTGGTATCTGTCGCAAAACTGGGGATTGTCACTTTGTCGTTGAGATCGGCGTTTTCAACGACGAGAATCGCGGTCATGACCTTGGTCACCGAAGCCATCGCTGCCTGTTCGTCGGCGTTCCACGAGGCAAGCACGACGTCTGCGTCGGCGTCAAAGACAATCCAGCGGTCGGCCGTGATATTTGGGATTTCTGGCGCGTCTGGTAGGACCACCGGCACCGAAAGACCGGGGAGGCCAAGCAACGACGTCAAGAGCGCCACGGAGGCGATGGAGGATGAAAACATTAGTGATCGAGTAGCTTGCGAAGCCTACTGCGGATCAACGTTTCCTGAATGATCGACGACGCTTGTGCCGTATCTGAAAGAATTTCCTCGGACCGGCGCTGATTGTCCGGATTGCGGTGCCTGAGCATTGGAGCTACCAACTGTCCCAATAGATCGGTTTGACGGTCGGCAGCTAGACGGATACCTCGCAGGTGCCTGACTTCGAGTCCACGGCTAAGCAGTCTGTGTGCTGCTCGTGCGATAGCGAGGTCGGCATCCGTGAATGTCGGTGATCCGTCAGGCAGAATCGTCGGGTCCAGTATGCCCTCTTTGATCACGGCAGCCATCTGCGGTGTACTCAGTCCAGACGACCGGATCATTTCTGACTCGGACAAAGACACTCCGGAGGTCGCGAAGTAGGCCTGGGGTGGTGCGCCTTTGTCCGGCGCCACCGGAGACTCCTCTCCGTGTTCCCATGCAGTGAGTTTTGACTTGATCACCTTGAGCGGGAGGTAGTGATCTCGCTGCTCCGACAAGACGAAGCGGATTCTCCGAACATCGTCCTCTGTAAACACCCGGTATCCGGACGAGGAACGATCCGGTGTCACTAAACCCTTCGACTCTAAGAATCGCAACTTCGAGACTGAGATATCGGGGAAGTCACTGCGAAGTGAATTGATCACCTCACCAATGGTGTGAGTGCGCTGCCTCGGGGTCCCGACGGCCCTTAGCTCAGCCATGCCCTCTCGACACTCTTAGATGGAATTTGCCGATCATTAGGTCATCGCCTTCGGAAAGCTTTCCAGCCTCATGCCGTCCGCCGTTCACATACGTGCCGTTCGTGGACCCAAGATCGGTGACCGACAGCCCGCCTTTGTCAACTGAGAACCTCGCATGTTCCCTCGACACGGTCACATCGGCAAGGAAGATTTCGCAGTTGCCTGCACGACCGGTGACGGTGTTCCCTGGTCCTAGAACATAGGTCAGGCCAGCTTGAGGTCCGTTCTCGACGGTCAACGCCCAAGCAAATGCGCCTTCGAGTCGGGTTCTGGAGCCCGCGGCCCCGTCAGTTTCGGAGGTTGGCACCCATGACATCGTCGCGTCTTGATCAAGGGACCCATCGTCATGAGGTGGTGATTGGTCATCCGGCATACCTACATGCTACCGGCAAACCCTCAAGTTGTGGTCGAACCTGCGGCAGAGGACAGAAGACAGAGGACAGATGACGGATTACCAGAGGAGAATCTAGACACCAATCCCGATAACACATACGCGACAGGATGTGGGCTCCGGGCTCTGAAAGCTGAGCCCATGCCTACTCCGTGCTCGTCCTGTACGCCGCCGCGTCCTTGAGTGCATCCAGTTCCGACGGGTCGCTCATTTCGATCTCCGCAAACCAGCCATCTCCGTAGGGGTCCGAGTTGACAAGTTCAGGGGTGTCTTCCAGCGCATGGTTGACCGCCGTAATCGTTCCGCTCGCTGGTGCATACACATCAGAGACGGATTTGGTCGACTCGACCTCGGAGAATGCTTCGCCAGCGGTGGCAGTTGCGCCTGCCTCTGGGAGCTCCACATACACCACATCCCCAAGCGCATCTTGAGCGAAATCCGAAATCCCCATACGAATCGTGTTTCCGTCGCGTCGGACCCATTCGTGGTTCGGTGCGTACTTGAGATCCTCGGGGTAGTTCATCTCGTCTCCGGGTCGTTGATTGGAAAGTCGGTGTGGCCCACCACAGTAGTCGAACCAGACTTCTCGCAGGCACGCAAGTAACTCATCCCTTGCGGATTGAGATAGCCGCTCGCATGTCTCCCACATACTGGGCTCCGACCCAGTAATACATGACAAGACCTGGCACTCCGAATGCGTACGCGATGGCAGTCGCCAAATCGGATGTGAATCCGCAGCCGACATAGAACGCAGCGACAGACACATAGATGGCGAGGGTCGCTGCCTTCCCGAGGTAACGCACATCCAGCTTGGTGACTCCGTTGAACCAGCCATAAAGCGCACCGAGACTGATGAGGCCCTCGCGGACGATGACTGCCCATGCGAACCATGGCGGAATTACATCCGTCATGAGCCCGGCGATGAGCGCAACAGCAACGGCGAGCCGATCTGCCAGCGGGTCGAGAAACTTGCCGATCTCAGTCACCTGATTCAGCTTTCTAGCGAGAAAGCCGTCGATCCAGTCCGTTGTTCCGATGACGGCGAGGAGCACCCCAGCCCATCCGTAGTTTGCCTCGACGACCATCCAAACAAAGACAGGTATGAGTGCAAGCCGGATAAGTGAGATCGTGTTCGGGACGTTGAACAGATCGCGAATCAAGGGATCAAGACCACTCTGAACTTGATGCGTGCAAGTTCTTGCCCATTAAGGCTCACGAGAAAGGAGTAGCCCTTGGCCTCAGGGAATGTGATGTTGTGAAATGGGCTCACAATCGGGACGATGCTCGAAGCACCAGGAGGAAGATTGGGAGGAGTCCCAACTCGGAGTCGACCGGTGGCAGCGACGCCGACCTCCGCGCCATCCTCGTCAACGAGGGTGATCGAGAGATCGAGATCCCTTTGGCGATCCTCAGGTGCGACTTCTGCAACCATCGCCAGTGAGAGGCTCCTGTGCGTCGCAGGAACTGACCGCACGCTGATTGTGTCGAATCCCCCACCGAGGACGAACAGCTTGCCGGATTGGACTTGTGCTGCGTCAGCGAGCATCGCTGAGGTCATCTTCACGGTGCATCGCTCCTTCTTCGAGATCATGGACCCGACCTTGGTGGTCTGTTGCAGACACCATACGTGGTCTCAAGGTTGTATCCACGCCAGACCGGCCGCCCTGTCGGCTGGCCCCGTCTGTTCGATTCATGTTCTCCTCGCTTCGGCGATGATAGTTCGATTTATGGCTTGTACCATCGGCTGTACCACGGCAGCACAAATGAATGCTGAACACCGTACGGAACGAAGGAGTCAAGCGTGCTCGATGCGACCGACCGGATGATCATTTCTCTGCTCCAGCAGAACGCGCGCACATCGAACAAGGATCTTGCCCTCGCCGTAGGCATTGCAGCCTCGACGTGTTCCGAACGGGTTCAGCGGCTGAACGACGCGGGGGTCTTCAGGGGATTTCACGCCGACGTCGATCCGGCCGTCTTGGGTCTGGACCTCCAAGCTCTGGTCTCCTGCCGCCTGAGAACGCATGCCGCCACTGAGGTCGACAAATTCAAGGAAAGCACAGACGCCATGCCAGAGGTAAAGGAAATCTTCCATACCTCTGGAGGAAACGACTTCCTGTGTCACGTCGTAGTGCGAGATGCAACCCACCTGCGGGAGTTGGTAGTCAATGGGTTCACGACGTTGCCAGAGGTATCACACATCGAGACTTCCCTCGTTTTCGAACACAGAGCAAAGCCCGTCATCGCAGACGCGTGAGGCCGCACGACGAACAACTACAACTGGTCGCTCAACCATTGCAGAAACGCGGGCGCGCCCCGACGGCTTGGTGTGCAAGATATGATGGAGTGGAGACCGGGTGGGATCGGATCTACACGTATGGACAAGGTTGACTTCAAAAAGATGCTGAAGCACCTATACCAGCCATCGTCGAAAGGTTTCGTCATCGTTGATGTGCCTGAGATGCAGTTCCTCAAGGTTGACGGCAGGGGCGATCCAGGGACGTCGGAAGACTACGGCCGGGCCGTTGAGTGGCTGTATTCGGTGAGTTATCCCATCAAGTTCATGTCAAAAGTCGATCTCGGGAAGGACTACGGGGTTCCCCCGCTGGAAGGACTTTGGTGGGCCGACGACATGAGCGCGTTCGCCGAAGGTGACAGGGAATCGTGGCAGTGGACCATGATGATCATGCAGCCAGACTGGATCACCAGAGACATGTTTGATGCCGCAGCGGCCAAGGTTGAGGGGAAGCTACGAGTGCCATCCGAGACTGTGCGGTTCGAGCCCTTCAGCGAGGGTCTCTCGGTGCAAATCATGCATATCGGACCCTATTCGGAGGAAGGCCCGACCATTGCCCGGATGCATCAGGAGTTCATCCCGGAGAACGGCCTCGTCGAAGTCGGCGATCACCACGAGATCTATCTCGGCGATCCACGCAGAACCGCTCCCGAAAACCTCAAGACAGTGCTACGTCAGGCAGTAAGAAGGCTCTAGGCGTCCTGTGCGATCGGAGCGAACCTCGCTTGGAAGAAGCGGAGATCTTCAGGTTCGTACGTGAACGTGAGCCCACCGATTGACTCTCTGTTGTTGAACACCTCGATGACCGACTCGGCCACGACATCCATGTGCGACTGCGTGTAGACCCTTCGCGGGATCGTAAGGCGAACGAGTTCAAGGTTCGGCCGTCGGTTTTCTCCTGTCAGTGGGTCCCTTCCAGCAGAAACAATCCCCCGCTCCATGCCGCGCACTCCGGAATCGACGTAGATCGCTGCTGCCAGAGCCTGAGCTGGGAACTCGTCTTGGTCAAGGTGTTCAAGGATTCTGGCTGCATCGAGAAAGACACCGTGTCCACCGATCGGTGTGACGACCGGCACGCCGAACTTGATGAGCCTGTTGCCAAGGTATTCGACCTGACCGACACGCGACCGAACGTGGTCGTCTGTCCGGACCATTTCGCGAATGCCTTCGGCAAGCGCCTCCATGTCTCGTCCAGCCATGCCGCCGTAGGTGTGGAGTCCCTCAAACGCGACAAGAAGCGCTCTGGCCTTGCGAGCGAGTTCTGGGTCCCTCACAGCGAGGAACCCTCCGATGTTGACCAGATTGTCCTTCTTTGACGAGACGGTTGCCCCGTCCGAATATGACGTGATTTCGGAGAGGATCGAAGCAACGGAGCTGTCTTCGTAGCCTGCTTCGCGCTGCTGGATCATGTAGGCGTTCTCAACGGCTCGGGTTGCGTCGAGCATGACGAGAATCCCACGCTGCGAGCAATAGTCGTACACGGCTTTGATATTCGCCATCGACGCTGGCTGGCCCCCTGCAAGGTTCACGTTTGTTTCGAACGAGACATATGCCACGCGCTCGGCTCCGAACTCCTCGACAACCGCGGCGAGCTTGTCGAGATCGATATTCCCTTTGAAGGGATGCATTGAAGTTGGGTCGTGCGCCTCGTCGATGATGACATCGACGAATGTCCCACCTGCACGCTCCTGGTGGTAACGAGTAGTCGTGAAGTACATGTTCCCAGGAATCACATCACCTGGACTGATGAGGATCTGACTGAGAATGTGCTCGGCTCCCCTCCCTTGGTGCGTAGGGATGAGTTCTTCATATCCGTAGACATCATGAACCGCTTCAACGAGCTTGTAAAAGGATCGAGCCCCCGCGTATGACTCGTCGCCTATCATCATCGCAGCCCACTGGCGATCCGACATGGCGGTCGTACCGGAATCGGTCAACAGGTCGATGTAGACATCGTCACTCTTGAGAAGAAAAGTGTTGTAGCCGGCCTCAACGATGGCGGCTTCACGATGCTCTCTCGTGGTGACACTGATTGGCTCCACCATCTTGATCTTCCACGGTTCTGCCCAGCTTCGGTTCATGATCTTTGCTCCGTTCGCTAGCGGTGCTGTCAATCCGAAAACTCTCCGGATGCAATGACAACCTGTGAAGTACTGTCGCCTCTTGCACACAATTGTGGTGGAACTCGTGGGGATAGTCCACCTACCACGAAGAAATAAGCCATTTACAGTTGAAAGGCCGTTGATGCTACGGCGTGAAGAGGCGCGGAGACGGGCGCAGAGCATCGCGTTCTGGCAAGCGAAAGCCTGAGATCCCGCGCCTTGCGGGTGGAGAGACACCTTGCTCAGTTGGTCGGGCTGGCCGGATTTGAACCGGCGACCCCCGGTCCCCCAGACCGGTGCGCTGCCTGGCTGCGCTACAGCCCGTTTGATGGCGTGAGGTTAGGCGCTCACGACCGCTGTCCCGCCGAGGTGGGTGGTCGGGGCCGAAGCCGTGACGATCTGAGTCAAGGGGCCTGAGTGATTCCTGCACCGATGAGGGCTGCCTTTGTGATGCGAAGAGGCTGATCGACATCGATGGGTGTGCCGATTGGATTGTCGATGTTCATGGCGACTGCCCATGTTCCGCTGCCGGTTAGAACCGCACCGACGAGCCAGCGCACGGGGTGGTCGCCGGTGGTGTTGGCTGTCATGTACCGCATGAGCCAGCCGTCGCCTTCCTCGAGCGGCAGAACGTCTTTCACACCAAGGGCTGTGTATTGGTCGAAGGGGTGCAACTCGCTGAAAATGAGGGACATGAAGTCTGCCTGCTGCAGCGCATCAATTGTGAGAGTTCCGTCAAGCCAGAAGCGGTCGGAGCTACCTCGAATGTTCTGGTTTCCGTAGTTCGTCCGGTTGATCCAGACTTCCGTCGGGGCGAGGCCGATTATCTCAATCACCGCATCATCGAACCAGTACCCGCTGGGTTCGATCGATGATCGCAAGGTGTGCACTCGGTCCCACGGAGGAACGACCGGCCCGTTCCCATCCCACACGATCTCGGTGTCGAGTGACTCGACCGCATCGGTCTCGAGAGCGAGGAGCGTCAAGAAGATCTTGAACGTTTGGGCCGGTGGATGGTGGCGTTTTGCGCGTTCGATGTCGTAGACCAATGGAATCTGGCCGACGTGTATCGGTTGAATCACGATCGTGCCTGTGACACCCTCGAGTTCGAAATACTGGCCCAGGTCCGGACGAAGCTCGTACGGAAGTTCAGGTCTATTCGTACAGCCCGAAACGAAGACAGCCAAGATGCCGAGCAGAACGAGGGCGCTCCGTGTGACGGCAACCCGGCTCATGTCATCATGTCTCTGATAATCGCGATGAAGCGAAGGATCAAGTACACCCCGCCAGCGGTGACAAGAAGGAGAAACGAAATAGGCCATCCTGGATCACCTTCTTCGTCCTCAGATTCGTTGGTGCGGACGTCATCGGGGGTATCCCTCATACTGGGGGTATCCCGTGCCTTCGACCTGAGAAGTTGCGATCCTTGCGCTGTGCAATGGAATAGCGGCGGATAAGTTCTGAACGCAGATCCGATGGTGCGATGACTGCATCTACGACTGTTTCTGCTGCAAGGCGATACAGATCTACGTCTTCGATGTACTCGGCCCTCTTCTGCTCGATGAATTCGGTACGTTCTGGTTCATCGAGGCCTTCTATGACATTGAAGTAGACAGCGTTTATTGCGGCCTCGGGACCCATGACGGCTATCTCGGCTGTCGGCAGCGCAATGGTCGCTTCTGGGCGCAGTCCGGGCCCAGAGAACGCATACAGCCCAGCACCGTAGGCCTTGCGCACAATGACTGAGATTCGAGGAACCGTAGCTTCTGCCATCGCCGTGAGCATCTTGGCTCCATGGCGGATGATTCCTTGTGCCTCGACCTGGGACCCAATCATGAAACCTGGAACGTCGGCAAGGAACAGGAGGGGAATGTTGAAGGCGTCACACAGCCACATGAATCTTGCAGCCTTGTCAGCTGAATCGACAAACAGCACGCCGCCGAGATGAGCTGGTTGTGAAGCGACGATTCCAACTGGTGCGCCGTCCAGCCGTGCGAACCCTGTGATGAGTTCTCTGGCAAACAGATCCTTGATAGCGAAAAACGAGCCCTCATCCACCAGGCCATCAATGAAGTGGTGCATGTCGTAGGGGGCACCGGAATCTTCTGGCAGAACGCTGGCGATGTCGGCCGACTCCGACGGCGGTATCGGGTCGTAGTCATTCGGCTTCACGCGATAATGGTCTGGTACATACGAAAAGTAGGTCTTCGCCCATCCGATTGCCTCTTCATCTGACGAAACAAGGGCGTCCCCACAGCCAGAGGTTTCGCAATGCATCCGCGCTCCGCCCATGGCTTCCAGCGTCGTCGTCTCCCCAACGACCATCTGAGCCATCCGGGGCGAACCGAGGTACATGGACGCACGTCCCTCAACCATCACCACGACATCACAGAAAGAAGGTATGTATGCGCCTCCGGCAGCTGATGGACCAAACAGACAGCAAATTTGTGGGACCCGTCCTGACAGCCGAATCTGGTTGTAGAAGATCTTGCCTGCTCCCCTTCTGCCAGGGAACAAGTCGATCTGGTCGGTGATTCTCGCGCCAGCCGAGTCCACGAGATAGAACACAGGAAGCAACTCGTCGTACGCAGCTTCGAGGGCGCGAATCATCTTCTCGACCGTGACCCTCCCCCACGAACCGGCCTTGACCGTCGGATCGTTTGCGATCACCATGACGGCTCGTCCTTCGATGCGGGCTCGACCGGTGACCACGCCATCAGCGGCTAGGACTTCATCGTCGTTGCGGGCGAGCAACCCGTCTTCGACAAAGGACGCTGCATCGACGAGCAAGGCGATGCGATCCCTCACGAAGAGTTTTCCTCGCTCAGCGAGGACATCGTGGTATTTCTGTGGCCCGCCTGCGAGTGCGCTTTGTGTTGCTTCTTCGAGGCGTTTGTCCATCAGTGTCTGTTCCTCGTCCTGATCCTGATCGGCGTTCCAGTGAAATCGTAGGCCTCTCGGAGCTGATTCTCGATGAACCGGAGGTAGTCGACTCCGAGTTCTCCACCTCGAACGAACAGGACGAAGGTTGGTGGCTCTGTTTCGGCCTGAACGGCGTAGAGAATCTTCGGACGCCTTCCTTTGCGCATTGGAGGTGGGTGCGCTTCTTGAAGCCTTCGTACGAGACGATTGACCTCTGGAGCAGGGATGTGCTGACGGCGGTGCTCAAGCACAGTTCGGATGTAATTCGGTAGGCGGTGTGTACGGGCGCCTGTCATGGCTGACATTCGTAGTATTGGTGCCCAGTCGACGAAAGCGAGCCGATCGGCCACGGAATCCTCTGTGAATAGACGCTCGTCATCTGTTAACTCGTCCCACTTGTTCAAGACGAGAATCAACCCTTTGCCTGCGTGCTCGATCTCTTCGGCAAGGCGTTGCTCCTGGTGAGTGGCTCCGCGCTGCCCGTCTATCACGAACAGGACAACATCTGCTTGACGCACGACATCATGAGCTCTGAGGACCGCGTAGTAGTCCACATCGTCTTTGATCTTTGTTCGGCGCTTGATACCAGCGGTGTCTATGACCTCGAAATGCTCTCCGTCGATATCCACGACAAGGTTGATTGGATCGCGGGTCGTTCCAGGAACTGGCGAAACCAGGACGCGTTCCTCACCAGCGAGTCGGTTGAGGAGTGTGGACTTGCCAACGTTCGGTCTCCCAATGATGGCGAGACTTGCGATCGTGTCTGGCTCAGCGTCACCATCGGTTTCGCTGGGGAGCGCCGCGACCAGTTTGTCGAGGAAGTCTCCTGTGTGACGACCATGCAGGGCCGAAAGAGGTATCGGTTGACCGAGTCCTAGGCCCCAAAGATGCGTCAGCTCAGATTCAACCGATGGCGAGTCTGCCTTGTTCGCTACAAAGAGGTGAGGAACGCCTGACCGCTGGAGGACGCGAGCGACTCCCACATCGTCCTCGGTTACATCGGTCGTTGCATCAGCAACAAATACCACGACGTCTGCAGCGCTTACCGCGATTTCGGCCTGTTCTCGGATGTCTGCGGTGAGTTGTTCGCCGGGTCGCGCTTCCCAGCCGCCCGTATCCATGACGTGGAATGAGCGCCCAGCCCACTCGGCGTTGAACTGTCTGCGATCGCGTGTCACCCCTGCGAGTTCATCGGTGACAGCAAACTTTCTGCCAACAATCCTGTTCACAAGCGTCGACTTGCCGACGTTTGGTCTACCGAGGATCACAACGATCGGGAGCCTGCTCATCTCACGGCCCCAAGCAATCCAGCCACGGTGGCCTCGGCAACGACAACCGGCGCCTTTGCGGAGTCGGCAACAGCACTCAAACTCATGTCATCGATGAAGGTGTCTCCAGATAGAGCGACATCCGGTAGTACATAGGCGCCTGCGGGCTCGAAATCCGCCTCGAACGATCGCTTTATGTCTTGCCCGACCATGAGCCCAGCGACAGCCGTGTTGCCGCCAAAGAAGTCATTCGGAACGCTCAGGAGCCGGATACTGCGACCAGCTAGCCGTTCGATACGGCCTAGGACAGGTTCAATAACTTTGCGACCGTACACACCAGTGACTATGACTGCAGGACCGTCGTCGGCTCCGGGGTCGTCGCTCAGATGCCTCGGCGCTCGATATCCCTCAGCGGGCGCTGCAGGCATCGATCGCCACTCACCAGTCACTATCGGTGCAGTGGCGGCCGAACCGTGCTCGAGACGATCGAGCTCATCGTAGAAGGCCCGAATCATCCCGATTCCATTCTCGTGCTGTTCAAAGGCTTCGTAACTTGAAGACGGCGGCACGTCAACACCCGCTTGGACGTAGAGCTCGTCGGAGGCTTGGAAGATTCTTCGCCCGACGGCATCCAACGCCCTGTCCTGCCAAAAGTGAATGACTTCGAGATCGTCAGCGGCCTCGCTTGGTGTGTGCACCCGAAGGTTCGCTTCCTTGTTGTACTTCGAGAGCCCAAGCGGGACGATCCCTAGCGTTGCAAGTTTCGGATACCTTGTGATCGTTTCAGCGAGTGTCTGCTCCAAGACCGCACCGTTGTTGATTCCGGGGCACAGGACCACCTGCCCGTGGACGGCGATGTCTGCCTCAAGCAGTGCCGAAAGCCATCGCAGGCTCGTCGCTCCTCTTCGGTTGCGGAGCATCTCGGCCCTGATGTCGGGGTCGGTGGCGTGGATGGACACGTACAGTGGGCCGAGCCTGTCTTCCACCACTCTCGAGAGGTCCAGTTCTGTGAAACGAGTGAGCGTTGTGAAGTTGCCGTACAGGAAAGAGAGCCGGTAATCATCGTCCTTGAGATACAGCGACTTGCGCATTCCCGGCGGGAGCTGATAGATGAAGCAGAATTCGCAGTGGTTGTCGCACGTCTGCACTCTGTCGAATATCGAAGCGTTGAGCCTGATACCGATTGGTTCGCCTTCTGCCTTTGAGATGACCGTCGAGAACTCATCCCCCAACCGCCGAAGCATCAGCTCGGGATCGCGATCATCGATGAGCTGCTGATATTCAATGACATCGTTTGGCACGACTCCGTTAATGGATACAAGTTCATCGCCAGCGCGGAGACCTGCAACCTCGGCTGGGGTACCAGGCAGGACTTCAAGAACCGTTGGAAGAGAGGTGGTTGGAGAGGGCATCGCGTCGGAGGTTACCGCTCGTGTCCCCCACATTCGCTCGCTTCCTCCGCCGGAGCCTCCTCTAACCTGCCACACATGGCAACCAAGGTCTTACTTGCTGAACCTCGGGGGTTCTGTGCGGGCGTGGAGATGGCGATCAAGGCACTCACCTGGATGGTGCAGGTGTTCGAACCGCCCGTGTACTGCTACCACGAGATAGTTCACAATGCGGCAGTTGTCACCGCCTTTGAGCACGCGGGGGTTGTTTTCATCAACGATATCAACGACGCACCCGAGGGCAGCCCCGTGATGCTGAGTGCTCATGGTTCAGCCCCTGAGGTGGTTTCAGCGGCCGCCGCTCGCGCTGCGGTGATGGTCGACGCTGTGTGTCCTCTCGTCACGAAAGTGCATCACGAGGTTCGACGGATGGCTGATCAAGGTTACGACATCATTTACGTCGGCCACGAAGGTCATGATGAAGCCACTGGGGCGATCGCAGAGGCGCCACACGCCGCCCAACTCGTCGATCCACGGGTCGGGCTTGACACATTTGAGGCGACTCCTGGCGCAAAGGTCGCGTTACTTGCGCAAACAACCCTCGGGCTCTACGAGTGGGAAGGTGTTCTCGGGTCGGCAACCGAGAGGTACCCGGATCTGTGGACGGCTCGCAAGAGCGACCTGTGCTACGCCACCACAAACCGGCAGCTCGCAATCCAGAAACTCGCAGAAGGATCCGATGTGCTTCTGGTGGTCGGATCCGAGAACTCGTCCAACACCCAAGCACTCGTCAGGGTCGGTAGAAATGCAGGAATTCCCTCATATCGGATCGACGGGCCCGAAGGCATCGATCCATTGTGGCTTGACCATGCCGATGTTGTTGGTGTGACGGCTGGGGCATCTGCACCCGACCAGCGTGTGCAGAGCGTCATTGAGGCGATATCGCCATCAGAGGGCACGGAGCTTGTTCGTGTCACTCAGGAGGACGAATACTTTCCGCTCCCTCCCCAGCTCAGAAAGTTCATGCAAACGCTCCAAGCATTGATTGAGGGCGGATTCGCATGCAGGACCCCGGGTGAGTACGGCCCGGTCGAACTGGACCGTCATCTCTCAGCGACCGACGCCCTCACCATTCTCGGTGTATGAACCCGTCCGCAGACACAACGGAGAGGGACTCGGGAGACAGAAACCCGAATGGTCGCTTCACAGTCAGCCAGACTCGGAACCTGTGCCCCAAATGAGTTGGGCAGCGTCATCTGCGAGCCCCTGTCCTGCCTCTTCGTACAAGTTGCGAGCTACGTCCACACCGGCCCTTCGTAGTTCCTCAACCTGATCCGGGTATTGCGCCACCGCCGCGATTCGGGCGTTGGGTTGAAACTTCCGGATACGGGCAACGCATTCGAGATTGGCCTGATGTGTGCTCATCGCCGCCACAACGAGCACTACATCGGGATGGAATTGAACCCGCTCCCAGAAGTCCTGGTCAAGGGCATCCGCTCGAATAACCGACCGACCTGCTTGCAAGTTCGCCTCAACTGCGTCATCTGACCGATCCACCCCGAGGACGAGGCCCGAGCGCTTTCGAACAAGTTCGTCGTAGACACCAACACCGATCCGGCCCATGCCAAAGATCAGCACACGCGAACTGTCGCAGTCAACGATGGCGTCTTCGGGCAGGAGCGAGGTCTGTTCGAACCGAGACAAACGGATGTACCAGCGCTCATAGAGCACGTAGCGTGCTCCGTTGGCGGCAGAGGCAGCGACAAGCGAGGCAGCTACGGCGACGCCAATTGTTGAAAGCCACACTGGGTCGATCAACTCCTGAGCGACGGCGGCGGCAACCACTATCAGCCCGAATTCACTGTAGGGGAACAGCGTCAGCGAAGTGTGAAAAGCAGACCGAGAACGAAGTCGGAAACGGGTGAGGAGCCAGAAGAGCACGAAACTCCTCGAAGGAAGCAAAGCAACGGCCACGAGAGCAATGACGAATCCCCACGCCGGCGGTGTTCCCCCGAGACCAATCGACAGGAAGAACCCAACGAGCAGGAGATCCTTGAACCCCAAGAGCTTGTCGGCGAGCTCCGAAGACCTAGGGTGACCCGACAAGACGAGGCCAACAGCGAGTGCCCCCAGATCCGGCTTGAGATCCACGAATTCGAACGCCGCGGCACCTACACCAAGCGCCAACGTGAAGCCCAACAGGAGCAAGACTTCGCCGTGGTCGCTTCGGTCGAGGAACCAGCCAAAAACCGGTCGAAGCAGGACAAGCGCTGGAATCACAAGAAGGGCGTAAGGGGATGGCCATGTACCGCTTGCCGCAACTAGGAACACCACAGCAAGGACGTCTTGGACGATGAGAATGCCAATTGCCACGTTGCCGGCGAACGATTCGGAGTCGTCGGTCCTGTCGAGCGCTTTCACAGCAAAGACCGTGCTTGAGAACGAGAGCGCCAACCCGACGATCAGGGCGGCTCCAATGCTCAGGTCCTCCACGATTCCTACTCCCATTGCCCCGATCCCGAGGAAGATGGCAGCTGGAACAACAGTCCCCACCACAGCAAACGCACCAGCGGTCCCCCAGACGTGGGGACGAGCGAGGAATCTCAAGCGAAGCTTGAGACCGATACCGAACAAGAGGATGAGAACGCCGATGTCAGCAATCGTCTCGATGCCCTCAGGCGAGTCGAATCCGAATGCGTGCAAGCCGAAACCAGCGACCAGATACCCCACGAGCGGAGGGAGCCCGACCCTTGTCGCTGCGAAGCCGAGTAGGAATGCGGCGAGGAGAAAGGCAATGTCCATGTGGCGCCACTATTGCAGATAGGGGACGCCACATGGTCCTTCTGGTGCGCCCTCCCCGACGGAACGCAGTTTCAAGCAGCTACCTCGTCGCCTTTGCCGCAAGCGATGACAGAAATCGCGTCAGAGGACGTCTTGCGGAACACATTCGTCAGAGCTACTCATTGCCGTCGATCAACCGATGCCGTCCTGGGTCACGTTGATCAAGTCAAAAAATGCGCAACGATTGAATCCACAACAGCTTCCACAGTCATTTCGCCTGTGTCGATGACGACGGCATCGTCGGCCGGTTTCAAGGGCGAAGCCTCGCGGGTGGAGTCTGCATGATCGCGTGCGGCCAGTGCCTCGCTGATCTCCGCCACTGACTTTCCACCAGCCTCTGATTCGGCAGCTCTCCGTAACGCCCTCACCGACGGCGAGGCGGTCAGATAGATCTTGAGCGGGGCCTCCGGAAAGACGACCGTTCCGATATCGCGGCCCTCTACGACAGCCTGGTCCTCGTGGAATGCGACCCACCTGCGTTGGATCTCGACGACGGCACTCCGGACCATTGGATGGGCCGACACGGCGCTCACGTTGGCTGTCACCTCTTCGGAGCGGACCGCAAAGGCGACCGATTCGCCGTCAAGGAGAACCCCCCGTTCGTCGTAGTCGATTGTTCGATGATTGAGTTCTTCAACAACAGCAGTTTCGTCCTGGGTGTCGATTCCAGATTGAAGGATCGCGAGAGTCGCAGCGCGGTATGTGGCACCGGTATCGAGGTAGGCGAGTCCTAATTGTCTCGCGACAAGTCGCGAGACGGTCGACTTCCCAACGCCGCTTGGACCGTCGATCGTTATGACCACAGTGCAGCCAGTGACTCGTAGAAGTCTGGCCATGAGACAAAAGCCACATCCGAGTCAACTATCTCTACTTCGCCCGATGCACGGGTTGCTGCGACCGCTGCAGCCATCGCAATGCGGTGGTCGTGGTAGGTCTCAACTGAGCCTCCATGTAAGAATCCTGTTCCGACAATATCGAACCCGTCGTGGACAGTGGAGATCCCCCCTCCGAGGCTCAGCATCATCTGCTCGACCGCGATGATGCGATCGGATTCTTTCACTCGTAGTTCCTCTGCGCCTCTCACGGTCGTAATGCCTTCGCCATATGCAGCGACGACAGCCACGAGGGGTAGTTCGTCGAGCGCGGACGCGATGAGATCCCCATCAATCGTGACGCCCCGTATGGTTCTCCCTGTGACTTTCACATCACCCACAGGATCTCCGCCGACTGAATTCGTCACCACAACCTCGACCGCTGCACCCATGTCATCGAGTATCTGAAGAAAGCCGATGCGGCCGGGGTTGAGCGAGATCGTGGTGGTCACCACCTGTGACCCCGGTGAGATGGCCGCAGCTGCCCATAAATAGGCCGCCGATGACGGATCACCCGGTACGTCATACTTTGCAGGAGGCACCGGTCCAGGGTCGATCCGAAATTTCGTGTCCGATTCCCAGTCGCCCCGTCCGATTGCGTGCAGCCATCTTTCGGTATGGTCTCGAAATCCCGGAGGGCTGTCGATGGACGATGAACCCTTTGCGGCAAGAGCTCCCAATTCGAACGCAGAACGCACCTGAGCGGAGGCGGTCTCGATTGTGACACCAGCGCCGGTGACAACTTCGGCACCCCCGACCTTGATCGGCGCATGCCCGCTGGTTGTCGCGATAACACCCCCGAGGCTTCGAAGGGGTGCCTCCAGGCGCGTCATCGGACGCCGAGACAACGATGAGTCACCAATCAACACGGTTGATACGCGTGAAGTCGCAAGAACGCCAGCTAGCAACCGCATCGAGGTTCCCGAGTTTCCGCAATCGATCGACCGGTGAGGGGTTGCCCAGCGAGATACGCCGGGTGACCGGACTTGATCGCCGTCAATTGCAACGCCGAGGTTGGCGAGAGCCGCCCTCGTGGTTGCGATGTCGAGGCCGGTACCGAGACCCGTCACGAGGCTATCGCCCTGTGCCATCCCTGCGAAGAGCAGGGCACGGTGCGAGAGCGATTTGTCGCCAGGTACCCGAACGGAAGCTGCGAACGACTCCGTCGTCCCTGTAATGGTTCGGGTGGTCATTCCTCTTCGTTTGCTTTCTTGTAGATCGACCGGATTTCGTCCAGGGTCAATGCTCGATACGAGCCAGCGGACAGAGTTCGATCGGTGATACCTGCGATCGAAACGCGAACAAGGCGATCGACCTGAAGACCGACGGCCTCGAAGATGCGCCGGACTTCTCGCTTTCGGCCTTCGGTCATCACCAGTTCGACGACCGATCGGTCGCCATGTGAGTTCACGATTCTGGCCGATTTTGCTTTGGCAGGTCCGTCCTCGAGATTCACACCCGCAACGAATTGAGCGCAATGCTTCTGCGATGCGACGCTCGTTGTCATGACGTGGTACGCCTTTTCAATGCCGTATCGCGGATGGGTAACGCGCAGTGCAAGGTCGCCGTCATTCGTGAGAAGCATCAGACCTTCAGAGTGCAAGTCGAGTCGTCCGACCGGCTTCGTTATGGGTTCGGACGGCACCAGCGATGTCACCACGGGACGGCCATGTGTGTCTTCCATGGTCGACACCACCCCTGGTGGCTTGTACACAAGCCAGGTTCGCTGCTCGGGATCAAGCGGGAGACGTACACCGTCGATCGAAACTGTCGAGGTAGTCGGATCGATCCGATCTCCAAGGGAAGCTTTTTCCCCGTCGACCATCACCCTTCCCCGTTCGATCAAGATGTCGGCCTTCCGACGCGACGCGACGCCCGACCCTGCGATCAGTTTGTTGAGTCGTTCGATGATGACTCCGGTCGCATCGGCATTTCAAGGGTTTCGACGATCTCCGCTGGAGGGACATGATCCGCGAGCGGTGGGAGATCTGAGATAGACGCAACCCCCATCTTTTCCAGAAACAGAGGCGTGGTCCCATAGAGAATCGCCTGACCGGGCCCTGCTGCTGTGCCGATCTCGCCTATCAGGCCTCTTCGTTCCAGATTCTTGAGGGCCCTTTCCGAGTCGACACCTCTGATTTCTGTCACCTGACCCCGAGACACGGGCTGTTTGTATGCCACGACAGCGAGCGTCTCCATTGAAGCGTTCGTCAGCTTCTTGGCACGATCGGACGCAGCGTATGTTTCCAGGTACGGGAGAACTGACGCTTCCGTGTAGAGCCGCCAACCGCCAGCGACATTGCGCAACACGATGCCGTGGTTCGCAGTTAACTCATCTCCGAGTTCAGAAAGCGAATCAGAAACCAAAGTCAAAGGCTGGTTAGCGATGTGCGCCAACTCTTCGGCGGAAACGGGTTCTTCTGCGACGAAGAGGATCGCTTCGATGATGCGCGTCAGGTCCGTCATCGTGAGCCACCGGTGCCGAATACTGCGTTGAATCCTTGGTCGGCCGCCGTGTTGTCGTATCGGATGTCGATACGGGCAATGCTCTCTTGCTGGCTCACCCTCAGAATCCCCCATCGTGCCAGCTCGAGTAGTGCCAGAAAGTACGCAACAACCTCGGCATCGCGGCTGCAATGAGCAACGATTTCGTCGAAGTCTGAAGTAAGAACAGATGCCATTCGGCCTTGAAGATCGACCATTGCGTCTTGGACCGAAGGAAGGTCGAAGTCAAGGTGCTCAAGATCGGGGTCACTGATAGGCACAGAAAACACTCGTTCGGCGATCGCTGCGAAGCCTGCGAGGTCGGTGGGGATCGTGACTTCCGGCACTTTGTGCGAGCCGATGTCCTCGAAGCCCACGCTCCGTGGCACGTGACATTCCGCTGCCTCGAATCTATGCCGGAGGACCGCTGCCACATCCTTGAAGGTGAGACAGGCAAGGAGCCTCGAAAGCAAGCGGTCGCGTTCTTCCGCCAGAGCGAGTTCTTCGTCGAGGTCATACGGGTCTGCGTCTGGTAGGAGGTGCCGAGCCTTCATCTGAATCAATGTGGCTGCGATGAGGAGGAATTCGCTAGCAACCTCGATGTCGAGGTCGTCCAGTTCGTCGACGAACGACAGATACTCGTTCACGATGCCGACAAGGCTCAGCTCGGTTATGGAGAGTTGATGGTTGGTGATGAGCTGGAGGAGCAGATCGAGAGGACCCTGGAAAACGCGTGTTTTGACTTCAAATGACATCGACAGCCATGCTATTGCCATTCTGCGGGCTGACAGCGTGTTTCGGGCACATGACTACCTCAAACATCATCAGCAGCTGCAAGGCGTTCCCATGCTTCGATGCTGACTCCCACTGGTGGCTTTCCAGGGTGGCCTCTCGTGAATGCGACCGCGAACGAGTCGGCTCCAACCTCTTCCAGCATCTTGGCCCCTATCTCCCCATGGTCGCGGTACTTCGCCCACGAGCCGCGTAGAGGCATTCCAACAGCAGACGCAGCCGTCGCGAGCGACCGTGCGAAGGCCCCAGCCGGTGCCACTGTCTTGCCAATGTCGTGCATCAACGCCGCGGTACTGGTGGTGCTTTCTGACCCCGATCGCTGATAGACGTCGAATGCGTGACGCTGATCAGCTGGGACCATCGTGAAGAAGAGCTTTGCCATGGCATCGCTGAGGCACTTGCGTACCGTTTCAGCCTCCGACTCAGTGAGGGACCTCGCCCTGATATGTCCGAAGAACCGGCGAATGAGGTGTGGCATGGTGATGGTCCTATCGATGCGGGCTACGAGATTGACCGCCTCGTCTGAGTGCGTGCGCATGGTGCGGAGACGGTCTCTTCCCGGACCTCAGAAGGATACCAAGCCAAGCAACGAGCGACCGGCGCCGGTGCGGGCTAGAGGTGCGGCCTGATCCGGGCATGGAGCTAGCCACCTCGCGGATGACTCGTCAGGAGTACTTCCCTCAGGTGCTCAGGCGAAACTTTGGTGTAAATCTGGGTTGTCGAGAGGCTGACGTGGCCAAGCATCTCCTGGACCGTCCGGAGGTCTGCTCCGCCCTCCACCATGTGGGTGGCCGCAGAATGCCGAAAGACGTGCGGCGAGAGCCTTCCGTCGTCTATCCCTGCCGCTCTTCCGTGTTGCCGCACCGCTCTCCAGACAGCCTGTCTCGACAGCCGGTTCCCCCTGGTAGATACAAAGAGGGCTCCGGTATCGGAGGCGCCTATCGGAACCTCCATGCGATGCGGCAGCCAGCGTTCAACTGCAGTGATGGCGTAGGACCCGACTGGCACGATTCTTTGCTTGTTCCCTTTCCCTGTCAGCATCACACTCGATGTCTCGAAGTCGATGTCGTATACATCGGCTGCGGTGAGTTCCGAAACTCTGCACCCAGTGGCATACAGGAATTCAAGGATCGCAGAGTCGCGCGCGCCAACGGCGGTGTCGACATCGGGCTGATCGAGCACGGCTGCAACTTCGGAGATTGAGAGCGCTTTGGGGAGAGAGGTGCCTCGCCGTGGAGTTCCAACCGCTGCCGTCGGATCGTCGCCGCGAAGCCCCTCGACCACAAGGAAGCGGTGATAGGCACGGATAGAGGCGAACTTGCGTGCAACCGACGTTCTCGCGAGCCCCGTGCTTCGGAGCATCTCGAGGTGACGCTGCACAGTTGCGGTTGTAGGAGTTTCCCCATCTTGAGCAATGGTGCGCTGATACTGCACGAGATCTCTCCGGTAGGCGATCACAGTGTTGTGAGCCAGCCCACGCTCAGCACTGAGCGAACCCAGGAAGTCGTGCGTGTGTTCAGGGAGCTCGTCGGTGTGCATCTGCAATCATGATGCCCGCAATGGTCTTTGAGTCGGTGATTTCGCCTCTCACGACCATTTCAACTGCCTGAGAAAATGGGAACCGTTTCACGACAGCTGCAAGCTCCTCCGCGCCCTCAGGTGCGGAGGAGCCTGGCATCAAGTCTTCGGCTAGGAAGATCGTGATGTTTTCATCCGAGAACCCGACAGTCGGCCAGATGGAAGTTAGGCGTGTGAAACCCTCCGTAACGAACCCAGTCTCCTCTAGCAGTTCACGGTGCGCAGCGGCTTCCATGCTCACATCGGATGCGTCGAGCTTGCCTGCGGGTATTTCTAAGATGACCCGGTCAATCGAAGCGCGGTACTGCTCGATGAGAACGATGTCGGCGTTGATCATCGGTACGATGGCGACCGCGCCAGGGTGGGTGACAATGATTCGTTCTACGTCATCCCCGTTGGGGGTGCGAACAGTGCGCGACTCGACACCTAGGAACGAATATGTCGCCAGTGATTGGACCTTCTCGATCCGGAAGCCGTGCGACTCCTTCACCCGTGAAACCTTTGCACAAGGGCAATCACGAGGCCTCGGATGTCACCCTCACATCCTCGACAGAGGCCTCGGATCTAGACCGAACCGCTGCCGCCTCGATGAACCCTGCGAAGAGCGGATGAGGGCGGTCTGGACGGGAAATCAATTCTGGATGGGCCTGTGTCGCTATGAAGTACGGATGTGATGGCATCTCGATGAACTCGACGAGCCGGTCGTCCGGCGAGACACCCGACATAATCAGTCCTGCCTTGTCGAGCTGGTTCCGATAGGAGTTGTTGACCTCCCAGCGATGACGGTGGCGCTCGTACACGACTTCCTTCTCGTACAAGGAACGAACCACCGACCCCTCAGTCAGTTTCGCCGGATAGAGACCAAGACGCATCGTCCCCCCCTTGTTCTCGACGTCCTTCTGGGTCTCCATGAGGTCGATCACGGCGTCTGGGGTCATGGGATCAAATTCGGTCGAGTTAGCGTTCGAAAGCCCGAGGACATTCCGAGCGAATTCGATGACAGCACATTGCAGACCGAGGCACAGACCAAGGAACGGGATGTCATTCTCACGGGCGAACCGAATCGCTTGGATCTTTCCCTCAATCCCCCGAGGTCCAAAGCCTCCTGGGACCAGAATTCCGTGGAGGCCCTCGAGGTAGGTCTCGGCAAGGAGTCCTGCGACCGAGTCAGCAGGGATCCATTCAATCACAGGTGTCACGTTGGAATGAGGGGCTGCATGGCGGAGAGATTCGACCACTGACAAATACGCATCTGGCAGGTCGACGTATTTGCCGACGAGCCCGATCCGGACCTCGGGTGACGGCTTCGACATCTTTTCGACCATGGTCTTCCAACCGGAGAGGTCTGGTTCTCTTGGCTCGAGGTTGAGCTCCCTGCACACCACATCGTCGATCCCTGCATCATGGAGCATCAGCGGCACTCCGTAGATGTTGGGTACATCCAATGCGTTGATTACAGCGTCGGGTGCGACATCGCAGAAAAGGCTGATCTTGCGGCGAGCGGCGTCGTCAACCGGCCGATCGGATCGGAGCACAATGACCTCTGGCATGATCCCGCGAGACCGGAGTTCGGCCACCGAGTGCTGCGTCGGTTTGGTCTTGAGTTCCTCAGAGGTATGGAGGAACGGCACGAGTGTCACGTGGATGTAGCACGTGTTGTCGTGGCCGACATCCTTTCGCATCTGTCGAATCGCTTCGAGAAAGGGCAGACTCTCGATGTCTCCGACGGTTCCGCCGACTTCAGTGATCACAACGTCGACATCATCACGTTCGCCGAGTTTGCGAATCCGTGCCTTGATTTCGTTGGTGATGTGAGGGATGACCTGAACGGTGGCACCGAGGTAGTCCCCGCGACGCTCTTTTCCTATCACAGACTGATAGATCGACCCTGTCGTGACATTCGAATCGCGTGAAAGGCTCTCGCCAACAAACCGCTCGTAGTGTCCAAGGTCGAGGTCGGTTTCTCCCCCGTCGTCTGTCACGTAGACCTCACCGTGTTCGAACGGGTTCATGGTGCCGGGGTCAACGTTGATGTACGGATCAAGCTTCTGGAGGACGACGCGATATCCGCGGGCCTTGAGGAGTCGACCGAGCGACGCCGAAGTGATGCCCTTGCCAAGGCTTGATGTCACTCCGCCGGTTACGAACACGTGCTTGGTCACACAGTCCCTCCGCCTCGGAAGATGCGATGATAACAGCATCCTCCCAGTCAGCGGCATTCCAGATTGTGGGCCGGGAGATCGTCAGGCGGAACTCGACGCCGCCATTGTCAACAGTTCGGACGCGTGACGCTGTCCGGCGTCCGAGTCTCCAAGTCCGGCAAGCATTCGAGCGATTTCGACGACTCGGTCATCGCCGGTGATGGTCGCGACCGTTGTAACCGTGCCCTCCCGCGACACGACAAGATGGGAAACGCCGAACGCTGCAACTTGCGGTAAGTGCGTCACGCAGATCACTTGTCGATCTCCTGCCAGTGCAGCGAGCTTCCTACCCATCGCAAGTGCCGTTGTCCCTCCGATGCCTGCGTCGATCTCGTCGAAGGCGACAACGGCCGATTCGGCCCCTCCGGCAGCAAGGGTCAGGGCAAGCACAAGTCGGCTCAGCTCACCACCAGACGCGACTGCGGCCACTGGGGCAACCTGAAGGGAGGCGTCCGAAGCGAACATCAATGTCACCGTGTCGGTACCCGAAGGCAAAGGCTCGGTAGTTTGGATTGCCACTTCCATCGCCGGATCATTGAACCCAAGGTCACGGAGATGGTCGAGAGCCTCGTCGCAAATCCGGTCACTTGCAACCTCCCGGGCCTGGCTCAGGACTGCTCCTGCCGTAACGACGCTCGCGTGCGCTGCCCCCAGCCTCTGCTCAATGTCTACTGAGGCTGACAAGAGAGCGGCCAGTTCGGCTGACCGTTCAGATGCGTTCTTCCGAAAGGTCAGGATGTCATCGATCGTGTCACCGTATTTTCGCTTCAGCGCACCGAGGAGTGCCAATCGTTCCTCGGTCGCAGCGAGGGCCCTCGTGTCCGGTTTGAGGTCTGATACGTATCTCACGAGGTCCGTCAGCAGTTCTCCAATGCGATCGTTTATCTCGACAGCGTGTTGGGACGCGCCACCGAGCGAAGAATCAATTGCGTTGGCCCGTGTGATGGCGTGGACTGCGGATTCGATCCTCGCCTGAGCGCCCTCGTCCCCAAGATCGACCAAAGCCTTGTCAATCTCGCTCGCGAGTTCGTCTGCGCTTCGCAGTTGTGCGACAGTGGATCTGAGGGCCTCCTCGTCACCATCTGCAAATCCAGATGCGTCAATCTCCGAGACCTGGAAGTCGAGCATTTCGGCCTCGCGTTCGAGCGCCCTGATATCTCCCCCGAGAGACTCTGCTTCTGCCCTCACGATCACATACGCAGCCCAACGCGTTCGGTATGCCTCAAGATCATCGCGTCCACCCTTGTCAAGCTTGAGATCAACCAGAGCTCGGATGCCGGCGGCGGAAGTGATCGTGTGCTGGTCGTGTTGTCCCACGATTGCTATGTGACTTCCGACAAACTCGGACATTGTGCCGGCAGTGGCGATGGAGCCATTGATGTAAGCCCTGGACTTGCCAGAGCTAACCGACCTGCGCAATACCGTTTCGGCACCGCTGATCGTCATCACCGCAGAAACATCTAGGGCGTCACCGTGGGGCCCGATGAGACCCTTTGGCGCATTCTCGCCCTTGAGCAGTCTGAGTGCGCCAAGCATCAATGTCTTACCAGTTCCTGTTTCCCCTGTTACCACCGTCAGGCCAGGGGTCAGTTCAAGTGAAACCGATTCGATCAGACCGAGGTTCGTCGCAGCAAGTTCCTCAAGCATGGTCCAACCCGAACTTTTCCCTCACGGCGTGAGGGAAGGGGTGACGTCCAAGACTTAGGAATCGAACGTTCGTTTCGCCTCTCCTGATAGTGATGGGTTGGCCGCTCTCAACGCTGGTCAGACGCCTGCCGTCAATATTGATCGTCGCTGGCCTGTCGCCGGTTACGACAATCTCAATGACCGAGTCGGGCGCGAGGACTACAGCGCGTGACAGGAGGCTGTGTGGAGCGACAGGTGTGAGGATGAGTGCGTCGAGTTCTGGTGAGACGACAGGGCCGCCAGCTGAGAGGTTGTACGCGGTGGAGCCGAGCGGTGTCGCAACAATGATTCCGTCAGTTCGATACGAGGCCAATCGTTCGCCGTTGATATTCACGGTCAATTCAATGATTCTGTGGGACATGACCTTCTCGACAACGACGTCGTTCACTGCGACCCCTTTTGCTCCCCCGGCTTCCACACCAACGGTTGCGTGTTCAAGCATGCTGAATGAGTCGGTCTTCAGGGCGTCGGCGATGTCGTCAATCTCGCTTGGTTCGAATTCGGCGAGGTAGCCAACTCTCCCAACATTGATTCCGCACACAGGGATCCCGAGTCCTAACGATGTCGCTGCCGCACCCAACACGGTGCCGTCTCCACCCACGGCAACGATTGCCTCTGGATTGGCCACTTCTTGGCCAGCTTCAATGTCGAGCAACTCGCATGCAGCAACAAATTCCGCAGCGATCGAGTCGGCTCTCGGGTTGTCGTCTCGCACGACGGTCATGATCCTGTTCACAATGGCGGCTCCTCGGTGGTCGAGAGCAGTTCTTGCACGCTTGCTGCTGCTTGGCCTCGTCTGAGCCATGCTACGTACTCAATGTTCCCAGTGGTGCCAGCCACCGGCGACGGAATGACACCGTGCAATCCAAGCCCACGCCGTGCAAGTGCGGGCGTCACATCGACGACAGCTTGTTCCCTCACCAGCCGATCCCGTACGATGCCGCCTTTGCCGACACTGTCTCGACCTACCTCGAACTGTGGTTTGATCAAAAGAACCCAATCGGCCGAGTCTGAACCGAGTCCGATGAGAGCGTCGGCGACGGCCCGCAGGGAGATGAACGACAGGTCGGCCACGACGACGTCGAATGGGGGGCCAAAGTCGCCAATGTTTGCAGTCCGGATGTTGGTCCGTTCCACTACGTCGACCCTTTCGTCCTCCCGAATTCTCCAATGCATTTGCCCGTATCCGACGTCGATTGCCACAACCGTGGAAGCACCTCGCTGCAAGAGACAGTCTGTGAATCCGCCGGTAGAGGCTCCGACATCGACGGCTCGCACACCGTTGACAGTGATCGGGAACGCATCCAGTCCTGCTGCTAGTTTGCGCCCGGATCGACTTACGAATGGTTCAGGGGCTCCTGTCAGATGAAGGGAGTCCGCTGGTGACACGAGCGTCGATGCCTTTGGTTCGGGATTGGAGCCCAACCGAACGAGCCCAGCATCGATTGCCCGCTTCGCATCGACTCTGCTTTCGACCAGCTTGCGCCGCACGAGTTCGACATCGAGTCTCCGCCGTGTCAGGAGTGCCGCTCCGTTGGTGTCTCAGTCCCCGATGCGTCAAGTGACGTGTCGAGGGCCGCAGCTATCTCCTCCGCTATGGCCGGGGCCAATGCCGGATCCGCCTCACCGAGTGAAGTTTCGAGGGCGTCGAGATCGACGTCGTTATGTTCTGACGAGTGAGTTTCAGGTGCCATGTGCGGATTATCCCCCATATTCGGAACAGAAGCAGGTCTGTTCGTTGGATGTTTGCTCAGCCGGACCCGAGCACCACCGCAGGCACGTCTGAGATGCTCGCAACGATGTGATCCGGCGTGGGCCCGTCACCGATATCGTCCGGAGAGGATATGACACCTGTGAGTGTCAGTATCGACTGCCAGCCGGCGGAAGCAGCGGTCGCGATATCGGTCTCCGGCCTGTCCCCGACCATCCATGTGGTTTCACCGATCCGCAGATCGTTGAGCATGTCGATCATGGGTTGGTGGGGCTTTCCGCACACGATGGGTGCGACACCGGAAGCGGTCTGAACTGCGGCAACGAGCGACCCGGCCCCAGGTGCCTGACCCGTGGCTGTCGGGTAGGTTGCATCCGTGTTGGTTGCGACAAACGCTGCCCCATTTCGGATCGCTCGAACCGCAGCGTCGAGCTTGTCGTAGCTGAAACTGAAATCGATCCCAACGACCACGGCATCGACCGCGGAGTGAGAGTCTGTAACAGTGAGGTGAGTTGCTTCGAGCGTCTCGGTCAGTGCTGGCTCGCCGATGACGTAAACGCTCTCATATCTGCTCGCAACGTAGCTGGCTGCTGCCATTCCGCTCGTTACGACGCCTAGGGGTGCACCTACGTAGCCAGTCAGTCTCGAGATCTTTTCGACCACAGATGATTGGGTCGCAGAGGAGTTGTTTGTGGCGAAGATCAGATAAAAGCCTGCTTCCTCAATCGCCAGAAGTGCGGCACCCGCACCGGGAACACCTTCTTGTCCCACGTAGACGACTCCGTCGAGATCGAACACGACAGTTCCTGCAGCCGCACTCGGAGGAGGTCGACCCGTCACGAAGGTTTGATTGCCAGGCGATCGCTGAATCTCTCAAGGACGGTCGCGAGAAACACGGTCGTATCCAAGACGCTCTGCTCAGACACGCGTTCGTCGGCACCGTGAAACATTGCGAGCATTTCGGCGAAGCTCACCGAGTCATCAAAAAGTCCTACCCCATACGCCGGTATGCCTTTGGCCCGAAAGAATCTCGCGTCGGTAGATACAGGCGTGATTGCTGGCGCAAGTGAGCGCGTTCCGGTCATCGCTTCCGAGGCGTCCTCGATTGCGTCCCATAGCGGCCCATTCGGGGAGGAGCCCATCGCTTTCATGTCCTGGATGGGGACAATATCGATCTGATCGTAGAGGTCAGGACCGAGGATCTTACGTAGGTGATCGTTGACGTCTGCTGCGTCCTGACCAGGGAGAAAACGAATGTCGACGTCCCCTTCGCTTCGGTCGGGAACGACGTTTGATTTTGATCCTCCGGATACAACGTTTGGAGAGAAGGTCAGATGAGTACACGCGTGGATCCACCTCGCAAGGATCTGGTCGTCGACCGCTATCTCAGCGATGGCATCATCGAGCGTGTCCTCTGCAGAGAGTCTCCGTGCGACATCGGCTGAGACAGGGAGGTGGCCGACGAATCGCCTCCACTCGTCTGTAATGAGCGCAGGTTGAGCCTCGGTTCCAATCCGATGAAAGACCTCCGAGAGCGTCAGGACCGCATTTGACCGACCGTAGGGCTGGCTTCCGTGGCCCGCGATGCCGTGTGCCGTGAAATGCCGCCAGCCAGGACCTTTCTCCGCGACGGTTACGGGGATCACTTTGGCTCCCTCATGTCCGATCCGGGGGCCTGCCACTTCTGTGAGTACAAAGTCACAGGCGACGAGTGGCCAATGATTCTCGACAAGTTCAAGAGCGCCGTATTTGCCGCCGGCTTCTTCGTCCGCCACAACCGCGAGGATCACATCTCCGCGAGGAGCTTCAAGATCACCATCTCTGAGGCCTCGAAAGATGACAACCATTGCAGCAGTGACGTTGAGCATGTCAACCGTGCCCCGTCCCCACACGAAACCATCGGCCCTGACTGCCCCGAACGGGTCGTACGTCCAGTCTGAGGCCACAGCTGGGACAACATCGAGATGCGGTATGAGCAAGAGAGTGGGCGCGTCTGGGTCGGTTCCCTTCACGCGGAACACCGCAGATGCTCGCCCGGGAAGCGGCTCAACGACGGTGCCAGACTCGCCTAGATAACGTTGAACCGTTTCGACTGACCGAATCTCATGCCCTGATGTGGGATCGCCCGTGTTGACGCAGGCGTTCTGAATCATTTCCACGAGGAGGTCGATGGCATCGGATGGGTTGAAAGAGTCACGCATGCGACGGTTCTCCAATTTCAGACGATTTTTCGGAAACGTTCCCAGTCGTGGGATCATCTGCATGGTGCATGATGATGGACCGCGCAGCGAATTGGTGGCCTTCAAAGAAGTTCTTGGTTGAGCGTTGGCCTGGTCCGACGGGCGCATCGAAGTACCGAATTCCAACACCTCGAAGCACCTCAAGTGCGGTCTCGAGCATTTCATGCCCGACCCCGACGCCCCTGGCCTCTTCCTCTGTGAACACGATGCGAATCTTTCCAATGCGTGATCCGTTCGCCCGCGCAAGCATCGGCTCGATCGTCGCCCAGATCATTCCAACGGTTGAACCGTCGATTCTGCCAACGAAGACCCAAGACTCTGGTGCGTTGATGGCATCGATAAACGACTGGGAGAAGGTTTCGTCGAGGCCGTCGGTGAGCGCCCATACTGGCTTGCGAGCCGTTTGTTCCGGTTCGAGGGCGAGGTACATCTCGACGAGTCGATCAACGTCCTCATGTGTGGCCCTAGTGACGGTGATCTCCATCGGGCGAGCGTAGCTGCTGAAGGCCGGCTACGACCGGCCGCTGCCGAACAGTCGCGAGAATCCCCACTTGGTGATCAAAGCGATTGCCTCTATTGCGATGGAGCGATCCATTTTCGACTCTCCCAGCAACCTGTCTCGAAAAATGATGGGCACTTCGATGACTGTGAGGCCAGCCTTTTCGGTTCGCCAGGCCATCTCGATTTGGAACCCGTAGCCCGAGGCTTCACACGTTGAAGGTTCAAGCTTGCGAATCGTGGTATCCCTGAACGCTCTGAAACCAGCGGTCGAATCTTTGACTTTGATCCCGAGCATCGCAGCGGCATACAGGTTTCCACCCTTGGAGAGCAGCCGCCGATGCCATGTCCAACCCTCGGTACCTCCGCCGTTGACATACCTCGAACCAATCGCCAGATCTGCACCGCTCTGGATTGCTTCGACCAGTCGAGGGAGGTCTTTTGGGTCGTGTGAGAAATCGGCATCCATTTCACAGATAATTTCAGCACCCAGGTCGAGCGCCTTTTGGAAGCCTGCGGCATACGCGGGTCCTAGGCCTTCCTTGGTCGCCCGATGAAGTACATGGACACCGTCGTCGGAAGAAGCCAATTCGTCTGCAATGTCCCCCGTTCCGTCTGGCGAACCATCGTCGACGACCAGGAGGTCGTATCCGTGCCCGCGAACGGCGGTCGCAATCCCTCTTAGGTTCTCAGACTCGTTGTATGTCGGGACGATGACTAGAACAGCCATAGTGAATTCTTGCATACCAACGTCATCGGTCTGGATCCAAAGGGGCTTGAGGGTCTAGCCAGCGCAGTCGCGGCAGAGCTTCTTGCGCTTGTACGCGAGCTGCGACTTGCGCTTCACGAGGAAGCAGTTCGAGCAAACGAACTCGTCCGACGAGGCAGCATCTGCAACCTCACCCTCAAGGGATATCTCTGCCCTTCGGATCGCACGCATCTCTGCGGCCTCGTCAACGACGATGGTTTCGTCGGATTCGTCCTCCGTGAGCATCTCGAGTTCTTCGGCCTCAAGCTCGTCGAGCGTTTCAGGCTTTGCGTCGTCATCGTCATCGTCGTCGTCGTCGTCGTCGTCGTCATCCGCGTCGTCATCGTCGTCATCATCCACCGCAGGCACGTCGCCGAGGAGCTCGAGATCTTCGAGCTCTTCAGGATCAACATCCTCTGGTAATTCGTCTGACGATTCGTCTGGCGATTCGTCTGGTGATTCTTTTGCCATGTGCCCCTCGGTTCCTGATGACGGCGCGCAGCATACCGAAATCTCGGAGTAGGTCAACGATGTTTAGATAACGAGGTCGATCGCTGAAGGGATGACATCGATTGTGACCGGTCCTCTCCCGACGCGTTCGCCGTCCGCCTCCACACTGAGAGCACCCGTTCCTGACAGTTTGACGTGACTCCCGATATAGCGTCGAACGGCTTTGTGTGAGAGGTGGGTGCCCATGAGGACCCGTGGCATGACCGTGAATGCCTGGCGTTTCGGTCCAGAGAACACTTGAACATCGAACAGCCCATCGGAGGTTGACGCCCTAGGAGCGATGTTCATTCCACCACCGAAGAATTGGCCATTGGCTATAACCACGTTGATTGCCTTCCCTGAGAACACGTGATGGTCGACCTCGACGGTGATCGAAGCTGCCTTATGGCCGGCCAGCGCGATCCAGAAGGCAACGACGTAGCGGGAGCTGCCGAGGAAGCGTGGTAGCCGCTCCGCTATCGTTGCTGCTTCCGCTGCGACACCGACATTGGCGGCGTTGACGAAAAAGGACGTGGCGCCAGAAACGGTCATGACGCCGACATCCATTGGATAGCGGTCAGGCTTCACCAACCGCTTGAACCCTTCGTCTAGGTCTTTCGAATGACCAAATGTACGCACGAGATCGCTTCCGGAACCCGCTGCAACAATCCCAAGAGTGAAGCGTTCGGTCTGTCTCAGCGGCATGAGCGAGTTCACCAACGTGTTTGCCGTCCCATCCCCACCGACGGCGAGGAAGTTCGTGAACCCGTCTGAGACCGCTCGCTGCACCACTTCGTCGAGTTGATCGAGACTCGTTGTCTCGACAAACTCCACTTCGACCCCATGCAAAGCAGCTTGCTCTTCGAGGGCATGCATGGACTGTTTCCTTCTCCCAGCCGCCGGGTTCACAATGGCGAACCAGCTCATCGGAGCCCTCCGACTTCTACGATCCCTCGGTCGACGGCGTGTATCGCTTCTGAAGCGGCGAGTCGATGCACAGGGAACCCATCCCTGATCTGGCGCAGCAAGTCAAGGAGTTGGCGGCTCGATCGAACAAAGTCTCCGGCCCTCACGTCGTCATCGTCAAATAGATCTGCCAAGTCGTGGCCGGATGCCCAGCCATGGACAACATCGACGAAGCCATGGTCTGGTAGTCGCTGTTCGTCCACTTCATGACGACGTTCGACATCCATAATCGTTGCCTGAAGCGAGCGTAATTCTTCGAGGATTCGGTTGATGAACACCGCCTTCGGTAGCGAAGGAATCTCTCCACCACGGCTCTCAAATGTGAACAGACTGACGGCTGAAGCGAATTCTGCGTGACCGAGTCCGTCAAGCAGTCCGACTCTGATTGACTCTGCCAAGAGAAGGTCAAGCTCGTTGTAAAGCCTGCGAAGGGATCTGCCGCTCTTGGTGAGGTGCCAGCCCTTGGTGTATCCGGTGTCGGACAAGACAGCTCTCAAACTGTGAAACCCATCGACAATATCGGTCTGTTCTGATCTGGCGATCCTCCGAGCCAGCCGCTCAGTGTCTCTTCGCGCTCGTAAAGCCCTATCTGCCCAAGCGATGTGTTTTTCGATGTCAGGGCACGAGCCGACCCCGTCTTCGTTCCCGGCCAGAAAGAGTGGTTGTGGTTCCCGGTCTGGAGTATGCAGCTCGAGCAATGAGGCAATCTCTCCTCGGTATGCACGGTCTGAGATCCGAACCGGTCTCGGCATGACGATGGAGCCAAGGAGGGTCGCGCTTTGCGGGAGATCCACTGATCGCATCGATGTCCTGTTCGCTGCGGGGTCAATAAATTCGAGTTTCGGCTGTCCACCGCCCCACGATCGATTCGCAAGGACAAAACGTCCCCCGGCGAACGAGACAATGGCTCCGGGCTGCAAGGCCTGACGGTCAAGTGCTGGTTTACCCGGTCGGCTGGAACCGTCGTAGTACTGCCATAGGTCGCCACGGTCACAGACCGCAGCGGCCGTGAAGGTTGCAAGATCTGCCTCTCTCGCAGCGAGTGACTCCTCCAACTTGTCCTTTCTGCCTGTCATAGCGAAATTGGCGAACGACGCCGAGAGCAGAGATGTTGCTTCCTCTTCGTCATACTGCGCCATCAGGTTCACAACCATGTTGTAGGTGGGAGCAAATGACGAACGGAGAGCATTGGAACCGGCACCGGCAATGCCCGTCGCGCGTTCGAACGGGACGTATGGGCTGTACAGGACAACCGCAGTCCCTTCGGTGTCGATTCCTCGACGCCCCGCTCGCCCTGTCAGTTGAGTGAAATCGCTCGGTCCGAGAAGCTCGTGTCCCTCACCGGTGTATTTGCTTAGCGAATCAATCACCACCGTGCGTGCCGGCATGTTTATCCCAAGCGCTAGTGTTTCCGTTGCAGCAACGACTTTCACCAGGCCCCGAAGAAACAGCTCTTCGACCGTCTCCTTAAACGCTGGCACAAGCCCAGCATGGTGCGCTGCGGCCCCTCGTTCGAGAGTGGAGAGCCATCCGGCGAATCCGAGTACTGCGAGGTCTTGTTCCTCAAGATGCGCCGTTCGACGTGCGACGGTTGCCCGAATCTCGCGGCGTTCTTCGCTGGTCGTGAGGGCCAAGCTTGAGTTGGCGACCTCGGCAGCGGTTTGGTCACAACCCTTCCGCGAAAACACGAAGTAGATCACGGGAAGGAGGGAGTGTTCT
>JAQCAA010000107.1 GCA_027728645.1 Actinomycetota bacterium
CATCAACTCGCCACGGTACGTCTGGTTCTCAGCGAAATCGGTGCCAGCGACATCGACGAGATGGTCGTGTTCAACAAGGTCGATGCGATTGACGAAACGACCCGGGTTCGACTTGAAGCCCTACACACCGACGCCGTGTTCATATCCGCACTATCTGGCGAAGGTATCGACAATCTCCTTGAGAGAGTCGTCGATGGACTCCATGCGCTCACCGTTGAACTTGAGCTCTCGATTCCCTACGCACGAGGTGACCTGCTCGCTGAGGCACACGAAGTCGGGGAGGTGCTGAAACTCGATCACACAGACGTTGGAACTGACATCACCGTCAGGCTCCCGAACGAGGAAGTAAGCCGATTCCGGCTCTTCGTCAAGTCGATAGACGATTAGAAGAGATCAAGCACCCCAGGACGCGGTTCAACAACCGGCGACGGTGGCTCTTGCGGATAGCTAGAGCGAACCGAGGATGTGTCTGGGAGCAGAACCAGGCTCACATACGCAACTTGGATGACGAGTGCTGCAACCCCTGCGGAGAACAGACCGAGTTCCCTCGGCCAGAACGGGAGCACAGGAATCAACGCTCCGATTACCCAAGCGATCTGAAAAATGGTTTCAGAGTTTGTAAATGCCCTCGCTCTGTCCGACTCAGAGACCGTGGTGTGCATCATTCCGTCGAAGGCGAACTTTGCCGTTCCCCATGCGAATCCGGCAGCACCCACCAGAACCGCAGCCGCCGTGAGGGAGTCGATCTGAGCCCCAACAAACGCCGAAATCGCGATCACCGCCAGGGCCCCTACGACCATCGGTTCCTCCCTCACCCATTTACCGATCGTCGGAGCCGCCCAAGCAGACAGGAAATAGCCGAGACCCGCAGCGCCAAGCAGCAGTGCGAGGCTTGCGAATCCGGCGTCATCCTCCCGCAGCGAAAAAGCAATGAGGAGAACGAGGTATCCGTTGAGGAACCGCACCCCTGCGGTGGCGACTCTGGCGAGCCGGACCGGCCTCGGGAGCCGCAAACTCCTCCTCTTTGCGTTTGGCCGTGCCGTGCTTCGAATCGGAGGAAGCTGAAACGCCGAGATTGCGGAGACGAGATAGATCGCCAGCGCCAGGAGCAGGATCGCAGTGACTCCGAAGATCGCATCAAAGCCAGCTCCAATCGGCACAACGATCGCAGCGGCGATGACCCCCGCCCTCGCGAGTCTTGCGTTTGCGTCGATGAGCTCATCGGCGTTCCTCACAACAACCGGTAGAACACTTGACCGGGAGATGCCGTGAAATCGTGACAGCACGAGCGAGAGGAACGCGAGAGGGAACAACCAGAACGACTCGATGGTGAACACAAGCGCAACAGCGACACCGGCCCTGCCAAGCGCAGACACACCGAGACCGGTTCGATACGCATCCGGCGAACGGTCGTACACCCGTCCAAGAAACGGACCAATGATGGCAAAGGGCGCGAGGGTTATGAGGAGGTAGAGCGCCACATTCGAACGTGCCTCAGTTGTGGGAACGGAGAAGAAGAGGGTTCCTGCAAGGGCAACTGCAACGAGGGCATCCCCAGCCACCGAGGCCGCATGGGTCTCGGCGAGTCTGCCGTACCCATTGCCCCACCCCCGGAAGATCGATGTGAATGCGGCGCCAAACGATCGAGTAACACCTCGAAGCCAGCTCTCAGACCACGTCTTCACTTGGGGGAACTCTTGATCCGCGTGGTGGTGGTCCATGCCCGGAGGCTATCGCACCCACTCTCGAACGATGGTCCTCATAGACAAGTTGAGCACAACGACCATGCGGCGATTGTCCGAATCCCGACGACCGAGGAACGAAAGGCGGGATGACATTCCGAATCCCGATAACCGAGAAACCGATCGGAAACGAATCCCGATAACCGAAGGAACGATCAACCGGCGGGCTTCGGTGCCGGTCGAGTTTCGGATATCGGATATCGGATATCGGGTTTCCGGCTTTCGCCTCTGGCATACTGCCCTCTATGAAGTACGCCGTCATTGGAGCTGGGTCTTGGGGGACCGCCGTTGCCTCACTCATTGCGTCCTCGGTCGAGACGGTGGTTTGGTCACGCAACGTTGACGTCGCGACCGACATCAACGACAACAACCGAAACTCGGCGTACCTCGACGGATTCGATCTTCCCACCTCCATCCGAGCAACGACAGAAATCACCGACGCGGTTGCGGATGCCGACGTGGTTGTGATGGCTGTTCCCTCGCACGGCTACCGCGGAGTCCTTGATTCGTGCGCTCAACACATTGGCCCTTCCACCCCCGTTCTCTCTCTTGCGAAGGGGATTGAGCAGGACACCCTCATGCGGATGACCGAGGTGACCCTCGACGTCTTACAGGCACACGACCCGATGGTCGTCGGAGTCCTCACTGGTCCGAATCTCGCACGAGAGATCATGCAAGGCCAACCAGCAGCCACCGTTATCGCTCTTGGCGACCATGCAACTGCCACCGAGATGCAACGCGTGTTCATGGGAAGCACCTTCCGGGTGTATACGAATCCAGATGTGGTGGGGTCAGAAATCGCCGGTGCGGTGAAGAATGTGATGGCTATCGCGTCAGGGATGGCGGCTGGCAAGGGATTTGGAGACAACACGCTTGCCACCCTCATCACACGGGCACTTGTCGAGATGACGCGGCTCGGTGTCGCCGTCGGCGGCGACGTGAGGACGTTCCCAGGCCTCGCAGGTCTTGGCGATCTGATTGCGACATGCAATAGCTCTCAAAGCCGGAACCACATCGTCGGGTTCGGTCTAGGCCAAGGTCGCACGCTCGACGAGATCACCTCGGAAATGAACATGGTTGCCGAAGGCATCAAGTCGACGAGCGGAATCCTCGAGCTGGCCCAGCGCCACGGTGTCGACATGCCAATCGCACGCCAAGTAGGAAGAGTCCTCTACGACGGCCTCGACCCAACCAAGGCACTGACCGAGCTGATGACCCGCGAAGCCAAGAGCGAGTTTGGGAGCTAAGAAGGCTCGGCCTTCTTAGCGGTTTACCGTCTACCGCCAACCGTCTACCGTCTCTCGGTCCTCCCTCGAGGGAGGACGGGCGAGCTCGCGAGCCAGGAGGGTGGCACGCACAGGCCAGCCAGCGCGTCAGGAGCCCTTCATCCCCCTGCATCGTTCGTACCTCACTCTGCCGTCCCCCTTGAAAGGGGGACAGATCCGTGGGCGAGCCCCGCGAGCCAGGAGGGTGGCACGCACAGGCCTCTAGGCAGGTGGCCGAAAGGCTGCGCGAGCCGTCTCGACCCGTTCTCGCACAAAGCAGTCCTCGAGATGGTCGTTGACCAGACCCATCGCTTGCATGAAGGCGTAGAAGGTTGTGGGGCCGACAAACTTCCATCCCCGCTTCTTGAGGTCCTTTGAGATGGCGGAGGACACATCGGTGATCGCAGGGATGTGGGATGGCGCTCCGGCTCGTGGCGGTTCGTGTGACCAGAAGTAGGCTGCGAGCGAACCGAACTCATCGGTCATCTCCAAGGCTCGCGCTGCATTGTTGATCGTTGCCTCGATCTTGCCCCGGTGTCGAACGATCCCCGCGTTACCAAGGAGCGTGGCAATCTCAGGCTCCCCGAACTCAGCCACGACCGCAGGATCAAAACCTGCGAACGCGCCCCGAAAGTTCTCTCGCTTGCGAAGAATCGTGAGCCAACTGAGCCCCGACTGAAAGCCCTCAAGACAGATCTTCTCGAACAGTCGAACGTCGTTTCCCTGCGGAAACCCCCACTCCGTGTCGTGATATTTCACATAGTCAGCGTCGCCAAGACCCCACCAACAACGAAGTTTGCCGTCATCTCCCTGTTCGACCTTCATCATTCCGTTATGGCCTCAGTAGCGGGAGGTTGGTCTTGGGCTGCCCGCTTCTGAGCAGCCTTCGAGTGGCGGAGAACGACTCGCATGATGTCTTCGATGTAGTCAGGGTCCAATCCGAGCGCTACAGCGTCTCCGCGCGCTTCAACGATCAACTCCACCTCTCTGTCAGGTGACTCCATCGCTAGGTTTCGTGCCGCCTTGATCAAGCCGATCTCAACAGAACTCGAGAGCCTGCGGGCGATCAACTTGAGAAGCTCACGGTCGATGCGATCGATGTCATCACGCAGAGATGGAATTCCGAGCCGCTCCATCAGCACGTTGATGCCATCAAGATCAAGGTGACCTCCCGCACGGAACCGGGCTTCGGTCGGTTCAGGATGGACCGCAACCATCAGACCGTCTGCGCCAGCCGTCCTCGCTGCCAACGCCAGCGGTGCAATGAGCTCCAAAGAACCAACAAGAGGGGCAGGGTTCACCAACACAGGAACATCGGACAATCGCTGCACAACCGCCACCGCAGAGATGTCGAGGGTTCCAGCCGTTCTCGGGTCATGACCCTCGGATCCTCGTTCGCAGAGCATGACAGCTGCACCGGCTGCCATCACAGCTTCCGCGGCTCCGAGCCACTCATCCACGGTGGCGTTGGGACCGCGGTGCACAACCACAGGCAGACCAACCGACCCGGCGGCAGTAAGAAGATTGCGATCCTTCATGCGAGACGGACCAATCTCGATGAGATCGACATGCCCGGCTACGAGCGACGCCTGAACAGGCTCGAACACGAATGTCGAGGTAGCAAGGCCAGTTGCCGTACCGGCGTGCTCCAACAGCCACAAACCCTCCACTCCCAGCGGGGTGAATTCCATTGCGATGTCGTCAGGGAGAAACGTCGCAGACCGCAAAACAAGGGCACCGGCCTGACGAATGGCTCTGGCGGCGGTAAGGATCTGCGCTTCGGATTCCACCGCTGCAGGACCTGCCAGTACCGGGAACGAGCCGTCCCCAAAACGCATGTCGGCAACGGGAACCACAGTCGTGCCGAGTTCGGGCTTTCGATGACTCTTCAAATGTGGTTCGTTCTCGGACACGCGGTCCTCCCTGAGGAGCGGGATGTTACCTCTCAAGCAGCGCCCGGCATGCAGCTGCCAAGGTCGGAGCGATGGGCTCGAACGCAGCGAACCGGCTATCTGTTGTCTGCCCTGCAAGGTACCTGGCATAAATCTGTTCGATGATCACGGCGATCCTGAACAGGGCGAGTGCCTCGTAGTAAGAAATCCCAGACAGATCGAGTCCGGCCCGATCGGCGTATCTACTCCGAACCTCGGCCTTTGGCATGACCTGACCAATAGCAACGGCCCGCTCCCCAAACACAAGGTACGTGGGGTCATCAGGTGTCGCCCAATAGGCGAGCAGCGTGCCGGCATCCACCAAAGAGTCGCCTGTGGTTGCCATATCCCAGTCGAACACCGCGACGAGCGAGCCATCGTCGCTGACCATTGTGTTGTCGAGCTTGAAATCGTTGTGGAGAATGCCTGACCGCTGCGGAAGAGGTGTGGCTGAGCTGAGTAGTTCGCCTGCAATCTCCATGTCTCTGACCGTTCTGGTGGCCGCTGCGTCCCACCGTTTGGTCCATCCCGCTATCTGACGCTCGACAAAACCTTCTGGACGACCGAGATCCAACAGTCCGGCATCGGCGGGGTTCACGTTATGGAGGTCGGCGAGTGCGTCGACGAGTGACTCGGCGACCCTTCTCTGGGCGTTCGGGTCAGAAAGGGCTTCCGGCCACCGTCGCCTGACGACATGTCCGCGCCTTCGCTCCATGACGAAGAACGGCTTTCCCATCACCGAAGCATCGGCGCAAAAGTGATGGGCTCGAGGCGCAAGCGGATAGGACTGCCACAATTTCGAGAGCACGTGGTACTCCCGCTCCATGTCGTGCCCACCTTTTGCGACCTCACCGAGTGGGGCCCTCCGCAGCACGAACTCCTCCCCAGAAGCCGCCACGGCGCGATACGTCAGATTCGCGGCGCCACCGGGAAACTGGTCGAAAGCCACAGGACCGGCTCCGAATAGCTCAGGAAGATTCGACTGCAGATACAGCGCAACGCCCGCTTCATCAAAGCGCTCCTCCTCCCGAATCGGTGCCGTGTCAATCACGTCCCAGACCTTAGGCAAATCACCCCAACACATCATCTCTCGCGTACCCAGGGTTGGCGGACCATGTTTTCGTGGGGCTGGAGCCCACAGAACGCGAGGTGCCGCACCGATCACGTTCTCGACCACCATCAAATAGGCATGTTTGGGCAGAAAGAATCGCCTTGTTCGGAGCCGGTCTGCTCTTCTGTGGGCTCCAGCCCCCT
>JAQCAA010000108.1 GCA_027728645.1 Actinomycetota bacterium
ACGTCCTCGTATACCTTTGGATGAAGGTCATTGGGAAGGATCCGTTCGCCGACGAGGAGCCGATCCCAATCCCGATTGAAGCCTGACGCTGTTGCTGTCAGTCCCGGTCCGCCTTGGTCCTCGCCTGCTCGGCGATAGCCTCGACAACGACAGCGTTTGCAAGTGTGGTTACGTCCCCAAGAATTCGTTCGTCTGAAATATCTCTCAAGAGGCGCCGCATGATCTTGCCTGACCGGGTCTTTGGGAGATCCGGGGTGAAGATGATGGACTTTGGTCTGGCTATGGCACCGATCTTTGTGGATACATGAGCCTTCAGTTCGATGAGAAGCGCTCCAGACTCCTCGAACCCTCCGCGGAGCGTCACGAACGCAGCGATCGCTTGTCCTGTCAGATCGTCTGTTACTCCAACGACCGCCGCTTCGGCCACAGCAGGATGAGACACCAAGGCCGATTCGACTTCCATCGTCGAAATGCGATGGCCCGATATGTTCATTACATCGTCGACGCGCCCGAGAACCCACAGGTACCCGTCACTGTCGATCTTTGCTCCGTCCCCTGGGAAGTAGACGCCAGGGTATGTCGACCAGTAGGTGTTGACGTATCGCTCGTCATCGCCGTAGATTGAACGCAGCATCGAAGGCCAGGGCTTTGTGATTGCGAGAAACCCGCCGCTACCGAGGGGCACCGGGTTGCCGTCGCTGTCCACTACCTCGGCTGTGATGCCAGGAATGGCTTTGGTGGCAGAACCAGGTTTCGTGGCAGTGACGCCAGGCAATGGACTGATCATGATCCCGCCTGTCTCGGTCTGCCACCATGTGTCGACGATGGGGCACTTTTCTGCCCCGATGTTGAGGTGGTACCACATCCAAGCCTCAGGATTGATTGGCTCTCCGACCGTTCCGAGCAGCCTGAGGGAGGACAAATCGTGTGCCTCGGGGTATTGGGCGCCCCACTTCATGAACGCACGGATCGCGGTTGGGGCTGTGTAGAAAATCGTAACGCCGTACTCGTCGATGATCGACCACAAGCGGTCCTTATCGGGGAAGTCTGGCGTGCCCTCGTACATGACACCTGTTGTGTGGTTGGCGAGGGGGCCGTACACGATGTAGGAGTGCCCTGTGACCCAGCCAATGTCTGCGGCACACCAGTACACGTCGTCTGGCTTGATGTCGAAAACCAATGCGTGCGTTGTGGCCGCCCCTGTGAGGTAGCCGCCGGTGGTGTGCATGATCCCCTTTGGCTTGGCTGTCGTGCCGGAGGTGTAGAGGAGGTAGAGAAGGTCCTCAGCGTTCATGACCTCGGGTTCACACACGGCAGATTGGCCATCGACGAGATCGTGCCACCAGACGTCGCGCCCTTCAGTCATGGCAACGCCGTGGTCAGTCCTGCGCACTACCACGCAGTGTTCGAGTGACTCTGCGCGGTCCATGGCGATGTCGCAGTTGTCCTTCAGAGGGACGATTGTCCCTCGCCTCCATGCCCCATCGCAGGTGATCAGCATTTTGGCCTGTGAGTCTTCAACACGATCGACGATCGCATCGGCTGAGAATCCCCCAAAGATGACGGAGTGAGGTGCACCGATTCGGGCACACGCCAACATCGCGATCGCAAGTTCGGGAACCATGCCCATATAGATGGCCACCTGGTCACCCTTCTTGACTCCAAGGCTCTTCAGTCCGTTCGCGAACCGGTTGACTTCGTCGGCAAGGTCCTGATAGGTGACCGTGCGGGTGTCTCCCGGCTCGCCAACGAAGTGGTACGCAACCTTCTCACCCCCGTTCTCGAGGTGGCGGTCGAGACAGTTGTACGAGACATTGAGTTCACCGTCAGCGAACCACTTGAAGAACGGTGCGTTTGAGTCGTCGAGAGTCTGCGTGGGTTCTTTGAACCAAGACACCCGTTCGGTTGCCTGCCGCATCCAGTATCCGACATAGTCTTCGTCAGCCTCGTCGTAAAGCGCCTGCGTGCCAACGGCATGCGCCGCGAACTCCGCACTCGGCGGAAAAAGCCTGTCTTCGTGGAGTAGGTTTTCGATGTTTGCATCGGACATGTGGGACCTCCGGTTCGGTTTCAGGCTGTCATCCTGCCAGATTCCCGCTCGCGACCGAAACCGTCGTTCATGGTCCAGGTCTGGAGGGGATCGATCGGTGTGGCTAGTGCTTGAGCATCCGATTTAGGCCGAGCGTCTCGATGAGGTCAGCTTGACGCTCGATGGCTGCTCCGGGTATGGGGATTCCAGTTCCCTCTGCGACTCTGTTCATCATCTCGAAGTTTCCGTAGGCCCCACAGGCATCGACAAGTGCTTCTGGCCCGAGTTCGTCCAGCACTGACCTTCTCGCATTGTCTGTGCCAATCCCCGAGTACACGGCGTCGACGAAGGCGAGAATTGCCCGTGACCCTGGGATTCCAGCTTCGAGACTTGGATCTTTGATTGCCGAGACATTGAGGTCATGACCAAAGGAGATGGCGCTCTCACGGAGCATCCGCACATGGCTCAACGTTCAGTAGAAGCATTCGTTGTGCACGCTGAGGCGCGATGAGACGAGTTCGATTTGTGCTCGGGTCAGCCCCGGCGTCCGTTTGAAGTCGTCGTACGCCATTTCGTCATACGTCATGTACAGCGGACCCGCAAGGGCCTCCATCGCCAAACCCTCGGCTGGAACGAGATCGAGTGCCACCGGGATCGGTCCCGCTGGCATCGGCACATGCGTTCGTCTTCGTTTCAGACCCGGAGTGATCTCGCCGGTGGCATGGCCCGGTTCTGGAATCGGGAATGGCTCCAGGGCAAGTCCCATTGCGGTGTGAAACCCGTCGACGGCGGATAGCTGGGAGACGATCGCGATTGTTTCGACCGTCATGGGGTCACCAACCGATTCAGCTGTGCTCCGCACGAGGGATTCGTCTACCGCCGCCGGATCACTCATCAAAGTAGACGCAAGTTGGAGGACAGACGCCGGGACGTTCGAAGGTGCTGCCACGCCTGTTCTTCTTGCGGCAGCCGCTACTGATATGCGCTCGTGTGCGTCGAAGGTGGCTCCAGGCGACGCGAGGTGAGCCCAGTGAGCCCGAAACACATCAACGATATCGCTCCGGACTGGAACCGGGCTGAGTAAGAAGTCGAACACTGAGGGCACTCTACCTAAGGGTTTCGCGGCAGGCGGGCGGCCGGGTGTTGGTGGTATTCTTTGGCCAGAAGGGAGTTCGCACAATGTGTTGTTTGGCAGCGGTGATGGCGCTTGTTGGTCCACGGTTTGCGCTATTCCTTTGGTGGCTCTTCGACATGGATCGATGGGGCAGGTCATTCGACAGCTTCTTCGTCGGAATCGTTGGATTCATGTTTGTCCCATGGACGACCATTGGCTGGGTCATCGTTGCGCCAGACGGAGTGAGGGGATTCGACTGGGTGGTCCTCGGCCTCGGGTTCCTGTTCGACGTCGGCTCGTACTCAGGTGGTGGGTACAGCGGACGCTCAAGATACTACGAGCGGGTGGACGCCCCCCGGATGTAATCCCGCTCTAGTGGACGGCCCTCAGGGCGATGAGTGCGAACCCGAGTATCGAAAGCCCCACGACGAGCAGCCTGAAGTCCTTGTTCCTGCGTGTGAGCACAAGACCTGTGGCGGACAGCACAACCCATAGACCGACTTGAACGGCAACGCCCGCATCAGTAGAGGGGAGAAGAAGGTCCACAGCCAGAACAACAGCGAGCCGCCGAGGCTATTCCGCTACAGGCTACGACGACGACATTCGGTTCCACGGCCGTTCGGGCGACTACCAGGGACGCAACAATCAGGCAGGTGGCACGAGCGTGCCAGCGAACACCTGCCATGCGAGTGCGGTCTTGGCAAGCAGGCTCAACAGGATGTACGTCCGCTCACCCGTGAGGTAGTCCTTGAACCGGCCGACTTGCCTGTACTGGAGCACTTGGGTGATGGCAAAGGCGTTGAAAAAGACGAAGAGCGAGACGAAGATCCCGTATACGAAACCAGGAGGCTGGGCGTCGCTCCCTGGTGAGGCGAGGTAGATTCCGATTGCGATCCATGGGACAGTGCCGAGTACGGCGCCCATCCAGAACGGCCCCAACGAGCCGCCGGGCTCTTCGTGTCGTTCCTGGACGGAACCGAAGAAGATCATTCCGGCATTCACGGCGAACAGTGCCACCAATGCTGCGATATCCGAGATGCCAGGGAGCATGGCGATGAGCACGATCATCACGGAGGACGAGAGCGCGTACTCGATCCACCGGAATTGGTTCTGGCCTCGGCTCAACTGATCTCGGTACCGACGAGCCCCGACGCTCGCGACGATCCAGTGAAAGATCGCCGAAAGGAAGAGGAAGGCAGCAACGCCTCCTGCGACCGACACGTTGAAGAGGATGGCCGACTCCGTCTCCGTCGTTCCGGGGGGTCCAAGGGGAAAGGTGCCTGTCACCGGTAGTTTGAAATCGGTAGCGAGCAGCAATACGGCCACGCCCTGAGCGGCGTGCAGCGCACCCATCAGCCAGTTGTACTTCTTGAGTCGACCGAATGCTTCGTCGGTGACCGTGACGCTCGAGACCATGATCCTCCTTGGGATCCGAACTGAATACGGCGCCAAGCAGATGCGCGGATGAACCTTATGGGCCAACGAGGCCCTGTGACACAGGGTATTTCGGGGGTGGGCCTACCTGGATTTGAACCAGGGACCTCATCCTTATCAGGGATGCGCTCTAACCGGGCTGAGCTATAGGCCCTCAAGAAGTCAGGAGATTACCGCGCTGGGCGATCAAACGGGTTGGGAGATCTCGCCGTTGGCTCGTGCGTTTCGCAGCTTGATCATGGCCACGACCCCGAGGGCTGGCCCTATCGCAAGCCATAGGAACGACCATCTCCAGCCGACTTGGTCTGCGATCCATGGCACGCCCCTGATCGTGACAAGGGTGAGCAAGAACCCGACTGCCGTCTGGAGGGTCAGGGCCGTGCCGCGATATCGCTCGTCTGCTGTGTCTGTCACAAGCGCTGAGAACTGGGCGGAATCGGCGATAACCGTGAAGCCCCATACGAGGAAGACCGGGATGACGAGCCACATCGATAGCCCGAAGACCAGCGGTGTGAGCATGGCGCACGATCCTGAAATGATCATCGCCAAGCCGGCAATGCGCTCCTTGCCGACGGCATCCGCTGCCTTCCCAGCAGCCCACGACCCGACTCCGCCGATTGCAATCACGGCGAAGGTGGCGGTGGGCACCCAGCCGGTAGAGATGCCTGAATACTCGGCACTCGCGACGAGGAAGGCAGCTGTCCATGTCCACATTGCATAGAGCTCCCACATGTGGCCGAGGTATCCATAGGTGGAAAGCCTGACCCCCCGATTCTTCAAGACTTGGCCAACGAGCCGAATCGAAAACACCGCCGCTGGAGCTTCATAGGGACCGTCCTTAACAGTCAGCCATAGCAACACGCCACCCAGCGCCGCGAGCACACTCGACACGGCTATCACTGCTTGCCACTCAAGGCCAAGACCTCTCACCAAATGTGGGGTTGCCGATCCGACCGTCAGTGCGCCCACGAGCACTCCCAAAGCCATGCCACGCCTTACCTTGAACCACCCTGCCATCACCTTGAGACCCGATGGATACACGCCTGCGAGCGCCACCCCGACCACGAGCCTCAAAGCGACTGCTTCGATAAAGGGGTTGTCGCCGAGGAGAATCAGCGAGGCGTTGGCTAGAGCAGCGATGAGCGCCGAAGTCAGAAAGAGGGTGCGTGCGTTGACGATGTCTGCGAGATTCAGTGTTGCGGACACGAGAGCGCCGATGACGAACCCGATCTGCACCGCGAGCGTGAGCCACGTTGCTTGCCCTGAGGTCAAGCCCCACTCGATCTCAAGCGATGGCGCAACAGCTGACGCCGAGAACCAAAGCGTGAGGACAAGCAGCTGGCTGCCTGCAATTACGGCGAGAGCCTTTTGCTGCTCTGGGGTCGAGGGTGTTGCCATTGGACGATTCTGGCGCAATGACAAGATGGATGCTGAGACACCGCCGTAAGAGCGACCTTTGGCGTCTCTGCTACTCCACATCGGGATGTGCGAATCGGCTACGATTGCAGTCGATCTTCAAGAGGAGCACACCCATGGAATGGATCAAGCTTGGACACAT
>JAQCAA010000109.1 GCA_027728645.1 Actinomycetota bacterium
CCCTTGGAGGGATGACACCATCAGACAAACTCGCCGAAGCGATGCAATGACCCCTTGAAATCACATGTCTCATCTGTGTCTCCGAGTCGACCTCGACGAACCGTACTTGGTAGATGTCGGCTTCGGAGATTCGTTTTTGCAGCCACTGCCACTGAGTCCTGACCGACCGATCGACGACGGTAACACCACCTATCGGCTGATTCGAGACGGCGAGTATTTCGTCCTGCACGAAGACGGCGAGGCGTTGCGGCCCCTGTACCAGTTCACGCTCAAGCCCCGGCAGATGGAGGACTTCGAGGAACAGTCGATCAGGCTTCAGACCGAAGGGACGTCAAACTTCACCACGAACCCATTTGCCACGAGATCGCTCGAAGGCGGCCCTGATCGGGTCACATTGTTGTCCGACAGACTCAAATTCCGGCGCGCCGGCTTGTGGTCAGAAGAGCCAATCGCCTTCGACGATTGGAATGCAACGGCGCATAAGTGGTTTGGGTTCGAACTCTAGAGACGCCGAATTCCCGAAACAATGCCGACGAACGACCTAGTGGTGATCTTCGCCCTTCGGCGTCACGATCCATGTCGCAACCGCGGCAACAAGCATTACGACGCCCAGGAGAACCAGAGCGGCCGTCATGAAGTCATCGCCTGCGGGCTCAGCGGCAAGCGTTTCTGTGGCAAGAATGAGGGCGTTCATGAGGGAGAGGATACCAATGAATCGATGGCTAGAACCATGTGACGAGATAGCCCGTCGAGACAGTTCATCATCACGGAAAGACGATGACTCTCGTGCCGATCGTTGACCACTCAAACACCGCTTGAGCGTCATCCCACAGCTGTCTCACACAGCCGCCGGACCGGTGCGTACCAAGCTGCTGTGGTGTCTGGAGGGGTGCGTCGTCAGGATGCACTGGGATTGAATGGAATCCGTACGGCCACTCGGCACGGGTGAAACGAACCATGTACTCCATCGTGATCCCGTCATAGGGTGCCCACGCAAATCGAGACATCGAGTAGACACGGTATCGACCATTTGAAGGGATGCCCCTACGACCAGACACCTGGTGGGTCTTTTCGAGTTCACCTGTGTCGTTGATGAGCCAAACTCGCTGGCCACCCATCGCATACAAGATCCGCCTGCCAGCTCCGATGTCTGGGTACGGGAGAATCGGCTTCTCTGGGGCAACCGTGCCCGTACGTCGGATGTACTCACCAGACTCGGTGAATTGGACGACGGCCTGGCCCCTGTGAATCTCGCCGGATGCAAGTTTCGCCGAGAGCATGTCTGTGCCGCCGGCGCCCGCTTCGCGACCCAGGACATCGCTGTAGAGGAATGAAACAAGAGAGGCACCCGAGACGACGCCAGCCCGACTCACAAACTCGCGAGCGTGGGTGAACGCTTCAGCGATCGTTACGAGCGGAAGGCCTTTCCAGTAGCGACCGGCCCAGTACTCGAGCTCAATACTTGACGGTCTTCTGTCGAACAGACCACAGAACAGCCGGACAATTGAATCGGACACCGGTCTGTCGGTGCGCTCCGGCCCGTCGAACACAAAAATTTCATCATTTGAGTCGAGGCCGGTACCGAGCGCAAAAACCACATCGTCTGGGGTAACTCTGCCAGAGATCCACAGCGCTGGCTCGTCCGGGTACCGAATAAGCGCGAGCGGGTTGTCCTCTGCATCTGGGTCGTCGTGGTTGAACGCTACATCCTCCTCGATCATCCCAGAGGGAGTCAGGCGCGCTCGCTCGGCATTGACCACTCCACTGGCTGACACGCAAGCATCACCGACCGGTGCCGACGATTGACCAATCGCAGGCACGGCAAACCCGACCGCGGCAGTTGTGAGCGCGACGACAAACAGAACAGTGCGGCGAAGCATCGACATATCCAGCAAGATAACACAGCGTCCATGGTCCTCTCCCTGCGATAGACGCCGGTCCGACTGTTCGTGGGCAACTACAAGCTCCACCCGCGTTCGGAAATCCGTCACATGTGTGGCGTATGGTTGAGCTCAGAAGTGATATGCAATCGGTCACACGAAGAGGACGGAGACGAGCATGGGTCTTTCACACGGAATCATCGGGTGGGCGGATGTTGCTGTGCCAAACATGGGGGCAGGAGCAGCTTTCTACACACAGCTCTTCGGATGGGATGAGCTGTCTGTAGACGGCAGTGACACGATGCCGTATTCAATGTTTGCGATTGATGGAAAAGCCATCGCTGGTATGGGACCTTTGAGCCCAGAGCAAGCCGGAGCCGGTCAACCTCCTGCATGGTCGTCGTATGTGATTGTCGACGATGCTGACGCGGTCTATGCCAAAGCTCTCGAACTTGGAGCCACGCCCGCGATGGAAGTCATGGACATCGGGGATGCGGGACGAATGTTTTTCATCATCGACCCCCTTGGTGCAGCGATCGGGTTTTGGGAGTCCGGCACCCACGACGGCGCAGAACTATTCAACAGGCCGGGAGCTATGACCTGGAACGACCTGATGTGCCGGGACATCGAAGCTGCCAAAGCCTTCTACAGCGAGCTTCTGGGCTGGGAGATGAACGCGTCGGTAATTGGCGGCTTTGAATACACGTTGGTGTCGAACCAAGGGCGACTGAACGGCGGGATGATGGACGTATCCGCGATGCTGCCAAGTGAGGTTCCAGCGCACTGGGTCACTTGGTTTCTCGTCGAAGACTGCGATGCATCGGCAGCCAAGGTCGTCGAACTCGGAGGGAAGATTCTGAGGGAGCCAAACGACAATGGCGTCGGCCGGTCGGCGATGGTGCAGGACCCGTCCGGAGCATCGTTCGGAATCATCGCAACGGACCAGATCGATGAGCAGCCACCAAGATGACGGGTGACAGAGGACGGGTGACAGAGGACAGAGGACAGAGGACGGATCGGCATTGGCGGCAGCGAGGTTCAGAGAGCTGAAAGCTGAAAGCTGAAAGCTTCCAAGGTCCACAGCTCTAGTTCCCTGCCAACCCGCGACGCTCGAATTCTTCTCCGATTGCCTCATCGCTGTATTGGAGAAGTAGCGGGTCCCAGGGCTTGGTGACGATGGGAGCGTTCTCGGCTTCCTTCAGAAGTTCCACAACTTGATCTCGCAAAGTTCGCGCCCACGCTCGGCCCTTCGCCGAATCGATCGGCGTGAGCGTCGCATCGCTGTTGACACGCATGAGTGAAGCTTCGATCTGGGGATTCGTTCGCGAACCTCGTTCGCCGTACGAGATAATGATGGAACCGATTGGAACATCCTGAATTCCACCGGTTGCGATGAAGTCACCCTCAAACGCCCAACCCGTTGCAAGCGTCTCGTCGACGCCAGTGACGACTTTCGCCCAGTTCTTCCTGCGCTCGTCGCCAACAAGCGGCACATCTACAGCGACAAAGATCGGCTCTTCCATCCAGACAGGGTACCCGTACACGCTACCCAGAACAGACCCAAGCGAATACTGATGACTAGTCATATCAGACCGATGTCAACCATTCTCGACCGAAAGACTGGATGTGCCGATGGCTTAGGTATGAGTCTTGACCGCAATAGTTCGTTCTACACCGCCGCGATCGTCGGATGCGGCATGGTATTCATCCTCGGAGCGTTCCTGGCAGCCGATAGTGCCGGCACCCGAGCCCTTATTGCCGGCATCTTTCTAGCCCTTCTGACCGGCGGAATCTTCGTGCTAATACTTCTCCGGAGGACCAACGTTCTCGTGAAGGAGAATGCGCTCCTACGAGAGCTGAGTTCCGACGCCAATGCTCGCGAGGACAATCTGAGAACCCAACTGCACTACACACTTCGTGAGCCCCTTGCAGAAGCCGCAGGTAAGGCCGACCGACTCGTGTCGTCGCCTTCAATGCCCCACGACCAACAGCAGGCAATTCTGGCTTCAATCAGAGACAACGCACGCGAAGTCGAACAAACCCTCGAGACCCTCGCTACTCAGGGAAGTCTCCGGAGCGTTACGACACCGCGGCTCTCGACCGTCGTGTTTCTCGATGAGGAGCTCCGGTCAATCGGAAAAGCGAACCCAGACTCCGACCGGTACGACTTTGATATCGAGCAGGCCCGAGCATGGGGTGACCCAGCACTCGTACGACAGATTCTGCGCACCCTGGTCAACATTTCGACCCACGACCACGGTGCGCAGCTCACACTTCAGACCGCGCAGCGCGGATCGGTTGCAACAGCAACAGTGTCGGGCAAAGGCGCGAGCCTGCCGATGGCAGCTCGTGCTGCGTTGTCTGAGGCTGGGGGGCCGCTTGATCCAGAAGACGGCTCGGTCGCCGCGGTGCGGGCCGCTGTCAACCTCGCAGCAACAATGGGCGGCTCAATCTCGTATGTCCAGGCATTCGGCACATCTCATATACTTTTGACACTCCCGACCCCAGACTCCCAGACCAATCTGGGCGCGCAACCACCAATATCTCCAGAGGTTCACGAAGCCACTGCACGGGCCGACGTCAGCCTGTCGCTTTCGTCTCCCACACGTCGCTCTTCAGGCTGATTCATCTCCCACCGCATCGGCCAAGCGACTAGTTTGTTGCAACGTCAACAAGGGAGACACGTATCTGCTTCGATTTCGACTCATCGCCACCGATCGCGCCCATCCATGGCGGGTCAGTCCAACATGCCGACCTTACGCTCACCGCTTCGGACGGAAACGAGTTCGCCGCTTTTGAGGCGACCGTAGGCAGCGACGCTGCCGTAATTGTGCTGCCCGACGTACGGGGCCTGTATCGATTCTACGAGGAACTAGCTCTGCGCTTCGCCGAGCACGGTACCGACGCTTTGGCAATTGACTACTTCGGTAGAACCGCAGGTGTGTCCAAACGAGACGGCGAGTGGGACTACATGCCAGAGGTTGACGCGACAACCCTCGCTGGCCTTACAAGTGACGCGCAGGCGGCGATCGCACACCTCCGCACCGACAACCCAGACCGGCCAATCTTCATCGTTGGGTTCTGCTTCGGTGGATCCAACTCGTGGCACCTTGCAGCGTCTGATCTCAACCTGGCAGGTGTTGTCGGGTTCTACGGCCATCCAGATCGGCCGGGGCGTCCTGGGGGCGCCCCTTCGGTGCTAAGCCGTGTGCCTGACTTCTCGTGTCCCGTTCTTGCACTCCAGGGAGGAGACGACCCAAGTATTCCAATCGACGTCGACAACCTATTCTCCGAAGCGATGACCGCAGCGTCGAAGCAAGGAGAGGTTGTGATCTACGACGGCGCTCCCCACTCGTTCTTTGATCGTAAACAAGCTGAATTCGGGGACGATTCGGCCGATGCGTGGTCGCGAGTCCAAGCGTTCATCGCTGCCAACCACTAACACCGAAAGTAGGTCCGAGGATGTACGACGAAGTCAGAGCAGCCGTTGCCGCCGATTTTCCACAGACGAGAACCCAACTCGAACAGCTCGTGAGGATTCCATCGGTAAGCGCACCTGGGTTCGACGCTCATGAGGTTCGACGGTCAGCTGACCTCGTGGTGGAACTCCTCACGGGGGTCGGTCTTGAGAATGTTCGCCTGCTGGAGATCGACGGTGCACACCCTGCGGTGTACGGCGAGAAACAAGGTCCGGCCGGCGCACCGACCGTGTTGCTGTACGCCCACCACGACGTCCAACCTCCTGGACCAGCAGAGATCTGGGAGACAGATCCGTTCGACCCGACAGAAAAGGATGGACGCCTCTACGGGAGAGGCACTGCTGACGACAAGTGCGGCATCGCCATCCATCTCTCCACCATGCGCGTTCTTGGCTCTGACCTGCCAGTCACTGTGAAGGTATTCATCGAAGGCGAAGAGGAAATCGGATCCGAACACCTTGATGAGTTCCTTGGAGAATACGCGGAGCTTCTCAGCTGCGATGCGATCGTTATCGCAGACGGGGGCAACTGGCGCGCGGGGACTCCTGCGCTCGCAACATCGCTCAGGGGGCTGGTCAGTTGCGAGGTAACGGTGCGAACTCTCGAAAACGGCGTGCATTCTGGGTCGTTCGGCGGCATCTATCCAGATGCGATCAGCGCTTTGGTGCGGACCCTTTCTGGACTCCACAACGACGATGGATCAGTTGCAGTCTCTGGTCTTGTTTCTGGGGATGCGGA
>JAQCAA010000110.1 GCA_027728645.1 Actinomycetota bacterium
CGGCGCACGGACGGGCGGCATCGCAGACTCCTGCGTGTACTCAGCCTCAAAGGCTGGGTTGCTCTCGATCACGAAGAACTTCGCTCGCACCCTTGGGGCGTACGGCATCACGACGAACGCGGTCCTACCTGGAGGCATCGACACAGGGATGGCTAGTCGGCAATTCGAGCGGGACGAAACCCTCCGGGACCACATTCTGAGCGCGAGCCCACTTGGGCGACTCGGGCAAGCTGCGGAGGTTGCGTCTGTTGTCAGTTTCCTCGCCTCGGCTGATTCCGACTACGTGAACGGCGCTAGCATTGATGTCAACGGTGGTTGGTTCATGGCCTGACCGGCGGCCGAATTCGGCCGGAGCTACCAACGGCAACGATTTCCACAACGGCAACGGCCCACGTCTTCTCGATGAGAATCGATGTGTCGAGGCGGACCGGCTCAATCGTTCGATTGAGTATTCTTGGTCATTCGCACCGCCGTCTCAAAGGAGTCCGATGTCAACCGATACCCAGAGAGGCGTGCTTGCAGGCATGCGCGTCATTGAAGCTTCAGCGTTCGTGGCAGCGCCGCTCGGTGGGGTCGTGCTTGCCGGCTTGGGTGCCGACGTCATTCGGATCGATCCGATTGGCGGAGCAATCGATCAAAGCCGGTGGCCCGTCACCGCGAATGGTTTCAGCTTCTATTGGGCGGGATTGAATCAGGGCAAGCGTTCCGTCGTCATAGACACTTCGACGGACGAGGGCCGTGACCTAGCGCTTTCGATTGCATCGGCTCCTGGAAAAGAAGGTGGTTTGGCGCTTACGAATCATCCCGCCGGTTCGTGGTTCTGCTATAAGAACCTGCGGGAGAGTCGAGCCGACATGATTGTTTGTTCGATCGAGGGCCACGCAGATGGTCGGCCTGCGGTTGATTACTCGATCAATGCCGCGACCGGCTTGCCCATGGTGACCGGTCCTGATGGACTGTCCGGGCCAGTGAACTCAGTGTTGCCTGCCTGGGATGTTGTGACCGGTAACCTTGCCGTTATCGGCTTGTTGGCTGCCGAAAGAGCTCGTTATCAGTCTTCACGGGGTGCCTTGGTTTCGGTAGCGCTTGAGGACGTTGCGTATGCGGTCGTAGCGCATCTCGGCTTCGTCGGCGATTCCGTGATCAATGGCGAGAGTCGCCCTCGAATCGGTAACGATCTGTACGGAGCTTTTGGACGTGACTTCGAGACAGCTGATGGGAAGCGACTCATGGTCGTGGCCATTACTGCACACCAACTTCATCGTTTGTTCGAGGCTGTTGACCTCGACAAGAAGCTTAGAATCCTGGAGAGCACGAGAGACACCCCGATCGCCGGTCACGGGGACCTCTTTGAGCTGAGAGGAGAATTAGGCGCACTTCTCAGCACGAGGATTGGGCAGCTGGATTTTGAGGAGCTGCAGGAGCGATTCGATGCACACCGTGTAATTTGGGGACCGTATCAAGATTTTGCCGAGCTCGCGACTGGGACTGGCCGGTGGTCCATCAATCGAAACGACAGATTCGCGGTCATTGACCACCCGGGAGTCGGCGCGTTTCCCATTCCTCGCTCGCCGCTGAGGTTCAGTGGGCGGACTGAGCGGGATCCGCAGCGTGCTCCGAATCCAGGCGAGCACACAGCCGAAGTGCTGGAAGACGTGCTTGGTCTGTCCTCCTGCGAAATCGGTGGGTTGCATGATCGAAAGGTCGTTGCTAGCTGGTCGTAGTCGCTGATGTCCATATGACGCGAGACATTCTGTGGGGGTGAGCAGGTGTGTGGCAGCTGATCGGCCACCAATATGAACCCTTGCGGTCGCCACCGATCGGCTGGTCGACATCGCGCCGTAAAACAATCGTTTGACTTAGCACAACTGGGTCGATATCTTGTGAGTCGATCAAGAGGGACCAGTGACTGACAGACTTCGGATAAGTGACGCCATCGCGAGCACGATGATGGCCAGCCCACGCAAGAAATATGTGCCAACACCCGTACCTGCAATCCCGATCACCCTGTGACCTCTGGTATGCGTCTTCTTGGTGTCAACGCTCACAAAGTCACGGTGGCCCTCCCTGGGCTGGTGGCCGGTGTCGTCGCTGATTTCGTACCGGGACGTGATCCCAACATGGCGCTGGCGAACGGGTCTGTGGCGTCGGCGGTCGCCGAATGAGCGTGTTTGATGCGAAGGATCGACGGTTCGGTGGCGACTACGAGGATTTCCGTGTCGGCGATACCTACAAACATTGGCCCGGCAAGACAATACTTGAAGCAGACAACCACCTGTTCTGCCTCATGACGATGGCGGTCCACCCGTTGCATATCGACAGCAACTTTTCTGCCAACGCCGACGGTGTTTTCAGTCGCACGGTCGTCGTTGGTTCATATGTGTATTCGCTGCTCCTCGGCATGAGTGTTCCCGACATGTCAGGTCGAGCAATCGCCAACTTGGGAACGACCGATCTGCGGCACCTCGCCCCGGTTTATCCAGGTGATACGTTGTATGGCGAGTCCGAGGTTCTGACCGTGCGGATGAGCCGTACCAGACCCGATGCAGGCGTGTTGACATTCGAGACCCGCGGGATCAATCAGGACGGCGTCGTGGTTGCGCGTTTTACTCGGTCCGTGCTACTCAAAAGGCGTGATTCCGATGGTTGAACCGACCGGCGTTCTGTCGGATGTGCGGGTTCTGGACATCGCGACGGTGGTGGCTGGACCAGGCGTAGCTCGGCATCTGGCAGATTTCGGTGCCGATGTCATCAAAGTCGAGCCGCCAGGCGGCGATCCGACGCGGCGGCTCGGTTGGACGATACCTGGCGACGATGCCTCACTGTTCTGGAAGCTTGTGGGCCGAGGGAAACGCAGCGTGGTGATTGATCTGAAGCAGCCGCAAGGTCTAAATGACATGTTGCGACTCGTGGACAGGGCCCATGTTCTGATTGAGAATATGCGTCCGGGAAAGCTGGAAAAGCTAGGGCTCGGTCCTGACGTGCTGCTTGAACGGAATCCGGCTCTGGTCATCGTCAGGATCACGGGATGGGGCCAGACAGGCCCATATGCATCGCGCCCAGGTTTCGCCACCCTTGCCGAGGCAATGAGTGGGTGGGCATCGCTGAGCGGTGTCCCCGGTGGGCAGCCACTTCTGCCGCCGGTTGCTCTCACCGACGAGGTAACCGCAATCTTCGGAGCGTTCTCGGTGATGGTGGCCTTACGCCACGCTGAAGCTACGGGTGAGGGGCAGGTCGTCGATTTGAGCCTGCTCGAGGCTCTGCTACAGATCATGGGTCCGCTGCCGTCGGCATACCAACACTTGGGGTACCTCCAGCCCCGGCTTGGAGCCGGCATTCCGTACACCGTTCCGCGCGGGACCTATCAATGCTCCGACGGCGTATGGGTCGCCATCTCATCCTCTTCCGATTCCGTAGCCAATAGGGTGCTAAGGCTTCTTGGGTTCGCGAACGACAAACGATTCACCACGTTCCAAAAGCGATTTGAGAATCGCGAGGCACTTGAGACGCTTGTCAGCGACTGGGTGGCGGCCAGAAGCCACCCAGAAGTGATCTCCCAGTTCGAGGGAGTCGACGCAGCGATCGCACCGGTGTATGCGATGGATGACGTCATGAAGGACCCCCACCTGCTGGACAGGCATGCCTTCATTGAGGTAGACGGTATAACTATGCAAGGTGTCGCGCCACGACTGTCGGCTACGCCTGGTGTCGTTCGTTTTGCCGGCCGCCCATTGGGAGCTGACACGGACACCGTGCTGGCTGAGTTGGCGATCGCGACGCCGGTGCAGCCCGACGCCGAAGATTTGGAAACCGGTGAAATAGCAGCGTCGTAGATTCCGACTCGGCCTCACACCGGCTGGGCTGCACTGAAATCGCCCGATGTCTTCATTGATCGGCAGTAGTCAAACGTTTGCTTTCCCTGATGCCGAACGCTAAAGTATGCAGGAATCCGGAGCAATCAAGGCTCGAATTATCAAGGAGAATGATGATCCACTACCACCGAAAGAATATTCGCCGGCTAACCATCGCATTGCTTGCGTTGGCGTTGATAGTCGCAGGATGCAGCTCGTCGGACGATTCCGTTGATCAAACGACGACAACATCTGCCGTAACCACAACATCTGCCGTAACCACAACGGGCGCCGGAGGGGGGTCTACCACCACAACAACACTGCCCGAAGTCGGGCCTCAGGGAACACTGAGCGTCGGTCTCACAACGGATGTGGCGGGGTTTGACCCATACTCGCGATTCATCGCGGTGTGGCCGATCGTGCAGAACATCTATGACACGCTCATCCGCTACACCGTTGAGCAGGAAGCTATGCCAGGGTTGATGGCGAGTTGGGAATTCGCTGACGATGGAACGTCGATGACCATGACGTTGCAGCCTGGTGCCAAGTGGCACAGCGGTGCTGATGTGACTGCAGAGGACATCGTTGCAAACTTTGATCGGGCGATGACAGAAGCTACTGGCGGACACATGTTTACGGCGACTGACCCGGTGAGCACCGTTTCGACGGTTGACGCCAGCACGATCCTGATCGAGTTCGACGCTCCTCTGCCAACGCGGGCAGTGACTGACATGCTCCAACAGCTCGCGATGATTGAGCCGAGCTATTTCGATCGGCTCGACAATGAAGCATCGGGTTCCGGGCCATATCGACTTGAGTCGTGGGATCCAGGGATTCAGATGACTCTCGTGGCAAATGAGGACTATTGGGGAGACGGTCCGTTCCTTGAGTCGATTGAGTTCACCGTGTTCTCAGACACCGATGCGCTCGTGGCAGCGTTGCAGGCGGGAAATACCATCCAGCTTGCCGGTAATATCCCCGGTAAGGATGCCGCGTCGCTTGAAGGACAATACGATGTCTCTCAAGGAGCTCCTGGCTCCCTCGTTCTTGACTTGCGTATGAATACGACACGGGCTCCGTTCGACGACAAGGTTGTAAGGCAGGCGCTTGGCTGGCATGCTGTGGACCGGCAGGGAATTGTTGAAGCGATTCTGTTCGGCCGAAGCGTGCCCTCCCTAACCCCGTTTGATGCCGGACCGTTCTTGGACATCAGTTTCGGTGAAAGCAAGGCGTTTGATCTCGATGCAGCGCAGGCCCTTCTTGATGGCGCAGGGATTGACCTGACGGGCGTCGAGGTCGACATGTTGGTCGACACCCGATTCGCTGATGTAACAGCAATTGCTGAGGTGCTGAAGTCCGATTGGGAGAAGCTCGGTCTCGTGGTGACACTCGTGCCTGGTGATGACGTCGGCGTCGCGTATCTTGCTGGTGACTTCGGCGTGATACCGTGGATCACAGCCAACGGGAACAAGTATCCCCTCGTTGCGTTTAGCGCAAGCATCTATCGATCCGAGGACAATCCTGCCTTTGGTCCTGGACCGCCGCCTCAGGAATGGCTGGACATCCGTGCGGATCTGCAGGCGGCGCTGACGCCGGAAGCTCAGGAGGCTACAGCTGCCCATCTCATCGACTACTATGTTGACGAAGCCTGGGCATTGACCATCGCTGATAGGCCAACGTTGTTCGCCGTATCGAGTGACGTCCTAGGGTTCGAATTCACAATCGATTCGATGCCGGTGTATCAGTATGTGCGGCTGGCAGGCTGATTCGGTCTGAGTGACGTGCCGTCCCGTTCACGATGTGACGTCGTGAACGGGACGGTGTCGTTCGGTGTCGCGGCCATCAACGGGAGGATCGAATGGTTGAGGAGCCAGTGCTTTCGGTAGTAGATGTCGAGGTGGTCTTCGACACCGATCAAGGTCGGCTTGATGCGGTAAGGGGAGTGTCACTGGAGTTGATGCCCGGTGAGACCTTGGGCGTGGTCGGTGAATCCGGTTCAGGGAAGTCGGCGTTGGCTCTCGCGATTGTCGGTTTGCTTCCAGACCCCCCGGGCCGTGTTCGCTCCGGGCAAGTCATTCTCGCCGGAGCCAGCGTGCTCGACCTTTCCTCGGAGGAACTAACGTCCATCAGAGGTCGCGATGTCGGCTTCATCTTTCAAGATCCGATGGTGTCCCTGAATCCCGTGATGAAGGTGGGACGTCAGGTCGCGG
>JAQCAA010000111.1 GCA_027728645.1 Actinomycetota bacterium
CCTCGGCGCAGTCGAGTCGCCAGATGGTCAGGTCGAGCTCAAAGCTGAGTTCAACCAGAGACGCAGCATCCTGTGCGGCAGCGAGCTTCTCGCCGGCCATTGCAAATGCCTGAGTGGCTTCGATGAAGTGTCGAGTGGCTTCGGGGTTGGCAGCCTCCTCGACCTCTGTCTCGATCTCAAGGATGTCGTTGGCGATGGCGTCAATCTGGTTCTGCACCGGAACCTTGGCCTCGGACAACCCTTTGGCTTTTCGACCCTTAGCCGAGCGCGCGGACCTCCAGATGAGGAAGCCGATGCCGCCCAACACGATGAGGAAGAACGCTATGGGTCCCCACGAGCTCTTACCAGCCACCGAAGCGCTCGAACACGTACCGGACCCACCCGTCAGCGTGTTCACAAACGTTCGGACGACGTCGTTGTCTGACGCAGCCGTGTCAGATGTCTCTTGGGCAGCCTCGAGTTCCTCGGTCGACCAAAACGACTCGTCCTCCTCGAAGCCAAGGCTCTCGGGTGCTACCACAAAGACTGTTCCCGGCACATCGAGTTCGCTCAACATCGCTCCAGCGAAAGTCGTCGCCGCTCCGGCAGGCTCATCGACCAACACAATGATAGAGAGATTTCCACCGCTGAATCGGGCGTCTGCAACGGACTCAGACACGCAGATCTCGGTTGCCGATGTCCCAGAATCGACGTGAAATCCGGTCGTTGCGACTTCGGAAGCAATGTCAGATGGCGCCGCCGCAACAACAAAGACGAGGGAAAACAGTGCTACGAGGTACTTCATGAAAGTCGACACTATTCGAGAACCGTTCCTTGGGAGAATCGAGACGCGAGGAACATCACTTGCCAACCAATGCTCTGAGGAAGAAACTCATGTTCGCTGGGCGTTCGGCCATCCGTCTCGTGAGATACGGGTACCAGGCCTCGCCGTACGGAACGTAGACGCGCATGTCGTGACCCAGCTCTGCGAGTTCGATCTGGCGGTCTCGTCGAACGCCGTAGAGCATTTGGAATTCCCACGGGGCTGACCGACTGCGTGCCTTGTCCAAGGCAAAGTCGATGCGGGCATCGTGATGACTAGCGATCGCAGGCTTGACCTCAGTACTTTCCATAAGGATCTCGGTGAGGCGATCGAATGCGTCGTCTACGGCAGACCCCGACTGGAGTGCGAGTTCAGGAGGCTCGGCATAGGCGCCCTTGCAGAGCCTGATGTGACCTCCTAGGGGAAGGAGCCGCTCGACGTCATCCACAGATCGGTGGAGATACGCCTGAATCGCTATTCCAAGGTTGCCATGGGTCGTCTGGGCTCGTTCGTACAGCGAAATCGTCATTTCAGTGTGGGCAGACTCTTCCATATCAACCGTGACGGTTGTGCCGACGGCGAGGGCCTCCGACGCAATGAGATCGAGGTTCTTAGCCGCGACGTCATCATCGAATCCCATCCCAAGCTGAGTGAGCTTGATCGAAACATTGGCGTCCAAGTCGTTCTCGCCGATGTGGCGAATGCAATCTACGTATGAAGCTGTGGCCGAGTCCGCCTCCTCAGCCGAGGTGACGTGCTCTCCCAGATAATCCAGAGAGACTTTGAGACCAGAATCGTTCAGGCTCTTCCCAACGGCGCCAGCCTCCTCGAGACGATCGCCTGCGACAAACCGATGTGCAACTGCACGTCCCGCCTTGGTGTCGGTGATAAGTCGGCGGGGAACAGTCCTGTCAGTCACCCCAAGCACAAGAGATCGCATCATTGTTCGCCCGCATTCTTGCCAAGTTCCCGCGACCGATCCGCAGCTGCGACGACCGCGTCACTGACAAGGGCCCGAAAACCGCCCTCCTCAAGTACATGCATGGCGGCAGCCGTGGTACCACCTGGAGATGTGACCTGACCGCGGAGTCTGAACGCAGACAAATCTGACTGAATAAGGAGCTCTCCCGATCCCCTGATCGTCTGGTGCACAAGACGCTCCGCTGCCTGGTGTGAAAGTCCCTCCCCTACAGCTGCCTCGATCATCGCTTCTGCGAGGAGGAACACGTAGGCCGGGCCCGTCCCGGATACTGCAGTTACGGCGTCAAGCAGATCCTCTGGTAACTCGATTGTTTCTCCGACCGCCCCGAGAACCGCTCTCGCGGTCGTGACATTGTCTGCAGACACCGAGTCGCCAAGCGCCAGAGCCGTCATCCCGAGGTCGACCGCTGCAGGGGTGTTCGGCATTGCGCGGATTATCGGTTGACCAGGGAGAGCAGCCTGAAGCGCTGCTAGTTCGACCCCAGCCGCAAACGAGACCAGGACTTGGGACGGGATGAGAACTGGACCGATCTCAGCGACCACGCTCGGAACATCCTTTGGTTTCACTGCCACAAGTACGACATCTCTGCCAGCGGCTCCAGCCGTGAGAGAGGTCACAGAGCTAATCCCAGTTGCTGTTTCGAGGTCGTAAGCCCTGTCGGCGCGCCTCGATACGAGGACGATGTCGTCGGTAGACCATCCAGCACGAAGCAGACCCCTCGCGAAGATCTCGCCGAGCGAGCCTGCTCCCAATATTGCAACGGTCGGATGTTCCATATTCGGAGGTTATCGCACACATTGGCCGACCACGTAAGCTCGCACCATGACCGACCCACCGCACGACGATTGGATTGCATTCATAACAGAACCAGACGCGACGTCGCGGCCACGCCTTGCAATGCCTGAGTACATTGCTGTCGGACTCGGACTGCTGGTCGTCATTGGACTGATTTCATTCTGGCCTTCCGGTTCAGCTACTCAAAGTGCGGCTGATCAGTTGAGCGGTCTCGGTATTCCGAGCGAGTTTCATGAGGCGGCCGTTCAGGACACCACCGAATACGGATGCGGGGGTACAACCGATCTCAGGTGTCTGCAAGTCGTCTTCGAGATCCAGAGTGGGCCGGACGCTGGACGCACCTACCTTCAAGAACTCCCACTCATCGACACGACGCCGACCTTCACGATCGGACAGAAGGTGGTTCTTTCCCGCGTCCCTCCAAACGGACGAGTCACTTCGCTTGAACTCGAAGGCTGCGAGTTCGATCCGTCGGTCGAGTGCACAAGAGTCGGACTCACCCTCTCGGAAGGACCGGGCGCTCCAGGACCGGCAACATTCATCCTTTTCCCTGGCCAGGACTCTGGCATATCCATTGGCAATGAGGTCCAGATCACCTTCGAATCCGATGGTGCCATTGTCGGAATCGCCCCAGCAAGCATTCAAACGACCTACCAATATGCCGATGCTCAGCGGCGCTGGTTTCTGACACTTCTCGTTGCGCTGTTCGCGGCCGCGGTAATTGCGCTTGGACGTTGGCGAGGCGTGGCTGCATTGGCTGGGTTGGGGCTAAGCCTCGTCGTCGTCATCATTTGGCTCATACCCTCCCTCCTCGATGGGAACCCTCCGGCGGTTGTTGCGCTCATCGCAGCGTCAGCTGTCGCGTTCTTGGCGTTGTACGTCTCCCATGGGTTCACTCGAATATCCACCGTGGCTCTCATCGGCACGATTGGCGCCCTCGGCCTGACGACCTTGCTGTCGGTGCTCACGGTTGCCCTTGGCAGCTTCACAGGATTTACGTCCGAGGAGTCAACCCTGCTTCTTCTCCTCGATGGGATTGACATTCGAGGTCTTATGCTTGCTGGGATCGTGATAGGCGCTGCTGGTGCTCTCGACGATGTGACCGTCACCCAGGCATCTGCAATCCATCAGGTCAGACTTGCCGACCCAAGCCTGAGTCGATCAAGCCTCTTCGCCCGCGGTATGACGATTGGCCGGGCGCACGTCGGGTCGATCGTGAACACATTGATGCTCGCGTATCTCGGCGCGGCACTGCCGTTGACCATCTTGTTCGTGATCGCTCAGCAATCGCTCGGAACTGTTGCTAACTCAGAGGTCGTCGCGGTCGAGATCGTGAGGACGATCGTTGGAACCCTCGGAATCATCGCCGCGGTGCCGCTGACCACATGGCTAGCGACGATCTGGCCCTCGTCACAAACTCACGCTCATGGACTCGATGGCTGAGGCGAACCGCGCTGCCGTTGCATCGTCGTAGCCCACGAGCCGCACCGACCTTATGGGCGATTCTTCATCGGAGAAATAGCCCGCAACGGTTTCGGCGATCAGCTTGGTTGCTTCGTCAGCTGGATACCCATAGACCCCTGCGGAAATCGCTGGCATTGCGACCGTCACAGCTTGGATGTCGGTTGCGGTGTCGAGCGCCCCGATCACGGCTGCTGCGAGCAGGGTCTCGTTATCGGCTCCGTGTTGGTAGATCGGACCTGCAACATGAATGACATATGTCGAAGGCATACGGCCAGCCGATGTCAGGGCGGCAACACCAGGGCTGAGAGGGCCGTGCTCGACGACCCAAGCGGCCGATTCCTCGTCGATCGAGTCGCCGCCAGCCATTGAAATGGCGAGAGCGACGCCTCCGCGATGGTCGAGAGACTCGTTTGCAGCGTTGACGATCGCCGTTACCGGCAGCTGAGTGATGTCACCAGCAACAGCCACAAGAGTGGTGTCCTCGATGCTGAGAGCTGAGAGCGCGTCTCGTGGGATGTCGACCGTCTGCCACTCTCTATGATCCCATCGGTCGGTTTCCAGAGCCGTGGTCCACAGTTCAACCAAGCCGGAGCGTTTGAGATCGATGCCGTTCTCGTGTGCAACCTCCACAACTCTGGCTGCAACGGCTGGGGCAGGATCGATGAGTTCGACCCCTGGGGGAAGTCGAGCGGCAATCTCATGCTCGATGAGGGGGTAGTGGGTGCATCCGAGCACGACAACATCAGCTCCGGACATTGCTATCTGCGGGAGGAACTCATCGAGGAGGGCCCCGACCGGTTCACCACGCTCAACCGCAAGAGCCAGCCCAGGGCACGCTCGTTCAATCACCTCCACGTCACCGGCAAAACGACCGACCAAGCTCTTGAAGAGTTCACCTTGGAACGTCGCGCCCGTTGCAAGGACGGCGATCTTGCCGCTTGTGGTCCGTTCCGCTGCCGGCTTCACCGCTGGTTCCATCCCGACAAAAAGGACATCTGGGATCGTCTCCCTCAGATGATGAAGAGCAGCGGCGGAGGCGCTGTTGCAGGCGATGACGACCATCTCGGCACCCGACGACCGTAGGAACCGCGCAATGAGCTCGGTCCGGTTCCGAACCTCTTCAAGCGTTCGCTCGCCATACGGACCGAAGGCATGATCCGCGAGGTAGACAATGTCAGCCCACGGCGCCCTTTCCCTGATCCGGGCGAGGACACCCGTACCACCAATCCCTGAGTCGAACACCGCAATCCGCGACATCAACGCCGTGGGTTCAGGCAATTGGCTGATTCAATCATTCCGCAGATTCGAATCGGTTGCGATGAACAAGTTCCCCGATCGGCTTGCGACCGCCGACCTTTGACGGAGCTGATAACCCGGACGGATATCCAATCGCGACCCCATAGCGGCATCGATAGCCCTCTGGGAGACCGAGTATCTCGAAGGCGACCTCTTCACGGTGAAGAGTCACTGGGCAGGAGGCCATACCGAGCGCATCTGCAGCAAGCATGATGTTCTGAGCAAGTCGACCCGTATCAAACTCGTAGCCGCTCGGATTCTCGACGAGGCAGATCACCATCGGCGCATTTCGTACCGGAGTCATGAAGTCGCCGGCAGCACAGATTGCCTCCTTCTGCTCTGGGTCATCGATGACAACAAACGACCAATTCTGGACGTTCTTCGACGACCCGGTCCATCGAGCCGCTTGGAGTAGCGCCTTCAGGTCGGGTTCGGATACAGGCCGGTCCTGGAACGCTCGGATAGCCCGAAGGCCAAGGATGGAATCGTATGTTTGGTTCATGACCAGAAGATACAGGGGATCAGAGGACAGAGGACAGAGGACAGAGGACAGAGGGCAGTGAGCAGTGAGCAGTGAGGGAAGGGTGCTGATCGACTCCTCCCTCAGACGCTGGCCTCCGCGCACCACCCTCCTGGCTCGCCGGGCTCGCCCGTCCTCCCTCGAGGGAGGACCGAAGAGGCGGAGGACCGAAGGGG
>JAQCAA010000112.1 GCA_027728645.1 Actinomycetota bacterium
CAGCCCACGCAGCGCATCGTCTGTCACCTGAATATCCGCAGGATCCCCAGAGAGGGCGATCCAGCGGAACGGGCCAAGACCTTCACAGAACAGATCACGGATATAGGCAGGGACGAAGCCTGGGTACGAGAACGCGTCTTCGTAGCCACCCTCGATCGCCTCGCCGCGAAGGTTGTTGCCGTAGTCGAACACCTCTGCTCCGGCAGCATGCCAGCCCACCATGGCCCGACAGTGTGCAGCCATCGAAGCCCGAGCCCGCTCGACGTACTCGTCTGGCTCCTCGGCACGCAGTGCGTCAGCCTCAGCCAGGGTCAAGCCGGTCGGCACATACCCGTTCAGCGGATCGTGTGCGGATGTTTGGTCAGTAACGATGTCGATGTCGACCTTCTTGTCGAGCAACTCCTGAAAAACCTCGGCTGCGTTGCCGACGATCGCTATCGATACGGCCTCGCCGTTCGCTTTCGCTTCAAGTGCCCTTGCCACACCGGCGTCGACGCTTGGCGCAAACTCGTCGACGTAACGTGTGTCGATTCGCTTCTGGATGCGCTCCGGATCGATGTCAACCGCGAGACACACGCCGTCGTTCATGGTGACCGCTAGGGGTTGGGCGCCACCCATCCCACCGAGACCTGCCGTAAGTGTCAAAGTCCCCTTGAGTGAACCACCAAACCGCTGTTCCGCTATGGCTACAAATGTCTGATAGGTGCCCTGGAGAATCCCCTGTGTCCCGATGTAAATCCACGAGCCTGCGGTCATTTGCCCATACATCATCAAGCCTGCGTCTTCGAGGTCCCAGAACGTCTTCCAGTTCGCCCAATCGGGAACGAGGTTCGAATTGGCGAGGAGCACCCTCGGCGCCATTTCGTGGGTCCGGAACCGCCCGACAGGCTTCCCTGACTGGATCAGCAGGGTCTCGTCCGATTCGAGGTTGGTGAGTGCTTCGACGATTGCGTCGAACGCCTCCCAGGTGCGTGCGGCTTTCCCTCTCCCCCCATAGACGACAAGTTCGTCAGGTATCTCTGCTACATCAGGGTCGAGGTTGTTGAGCAGACATCGCAGCGCTGCTTCCTGTAGCCAACCTTTGGTGTTGAGGTCGGATCCGGTGGGTGCCCTCACGGTGCGTGGACCTGTTCCGTAGGCGAATGCTGCGTTCGGTGTTGGGGTGTCATGGTTCACTCGGTCACGCTCCAATTTCAATCCTGCTGAATGCTCCGCCTTCGATGAGATCGGCAATGGCTTGAATGTCTACGCCAGGCGGTCTGTCTTCCACAAGCGGCTCACACACGCTCCTCACTATGCCCTTCACCTCGGCGGTCCCCGGGGCAAGCTTCATGTCACGCTGCTCGGCACCTTGAGCTGCGCACATCAGTTCAATGGCAATCACCCTTGCGGTGTTGGTCAGCACGGTTGCAAGCTTTGTCGCTGCCCCCCAACCCATCGACACATGGTCCTCTTGCATGCCAGATGTCGGGATCGACTCGACCGAAGCCGGGTGAGCGAGGATCTTGTTCTCAGACACAATCGCCGCAGCCGTGTACTGGGTGATCATGTATCCGCTTGAAACGCCTGGCGTCGTTGCAAGGAACGGTGTGAGCCCACCGGACCTGGTCGGATCCAGGAGTCGATCCGTCCGCCGCTCGGAAATTGAAGCAAGCTCACAAACGGCGATCGCTAGGAAATCGAGAGCGAATGCGAGCGGCTGTCCGTGGAAGTTGCCTGCCGAGATGACCTCACCGTCATCGGCGAACACGATTGGGTTGTCCACGACCGAACCAAGCTCTATCGAGAATACGCGCTCGGCATGCGCGATCGTATCTCTCACGGCACCGTGAACCTGAGGTGCACATCTGAGGCTGTACGCATCCTGCACCTTGTGGGCAAAATCGTGATGGTGCGACTCAGAGATCTCCGAACCCTTCAGAAGAAATCGTATTCGTCTGGCCGATTCGACCTGGCCGGGGTGTGGCCTCAGCTCGTGGATTCGAGCTTCGAATGGGCGGGACGAACCCATCAAGGCCTCGGCGCTCAAACCACACGCTGCGTCATCGGCGTCAACAAGTTGGCGTGCGCGGTGGACCGCAATACACCCCTGGGCCAGCATCCCCTCGGTCCCATTCAACAGAGATAGTCCCTCTTTGGCTTGGAGGGAGAGCGGTTCGATACCTGCGCGGGAAATCACTGGCCCAGAAGGCACAGGACCATCGTCTGAAAGCACGAACCCCTCGCCAATAAGCGGAAGCGCCAGGTGCGCAAACGGTGCAAGGTCTCCAGATGCCCCGACCGATCCCTGGGCAGGAACTGCTGGAAGGATGTCGTGCTCAAGGAGTGCGAGAAGGGTCCGAACAACGACCGGCCTGACACCGGAATAGCCCTGAGCAAGCGTCCTCGCCCGACACAACAGCATTGCTCTCACAATCTCGGGTGACATCAAGTCTCCGACACCGGCGGCATGGCTCCGAAGCAGATCGTATTGGAGGTCCGATGCACGATCAGCTGGGACACGCGTCGTCGAAAGCGCACCGAACCCGGTTGTGATGCCGTAGACAATTTCGTCGTTCGAAACGACACGCTCCACCAGGTCAGCAGCTGGTCGCATCCTCTCATCGAGGTTGGGTCCGGCGACGGCCTTTGCTTGCCGAAACGCCACTCGAACCACTTCGTCGACCGTCAGTGGGGATCCGTCAACAACAACAGTCACAGGTGTCCTTTCACAAGAATGAGGGTGCCGCTTCAGGCTAGGAAGATCACGGAACGCATGCATCCGCGGTCCGAAGGTTCAGCCGTCGGTCAGATTCTTCAGAGTTGCGCCCATGCGTTCGCCCTCACGGGAGCGAAGCCCGACGTGTGCCCTGAGTAGTTCGAGATGTTGCTTGGTTGCGAGATCGCCACCCGGGATGTCGTGATCTTCGAACCATGCCTCAATGGCCGCAGCGACCTCCGGCTCTGAACGATTTGACAACAGGTCGAGGATTCTCCGCTTTGTGACCGGAGGGATGACACCCATGACTGCGTCCCAGTTCTCCTCGATCAAGTCCCAAATCATTGGCCCGTTTTCACGATGACCCAGCAAGAGGGCCAAGACCCAGAAGGAATCCTGTGCCCTGACCTCGCCGTCGAGACACATGTGAAAGAGACGCTTCGCCGTTTCTGGGTTGGCGATCTGCGTCGCAGCTCTGAGATACTTCACTGTGTGCTGCGGATTCGACGCGTGGGTCGACTTCCCTATGAACTCTTCGAACCTGTCGCCGTCGTCGTTCGACGCGACGATCATGAGAGCAGCGTCAGCAATCTCGGCGTCGACTGGCCCTTCGGCGTCGTACATCGACTTCGCTGTTTCGACCGTATCGCGATCCCCACCGAGGTTCCCTAGCACTCTCAACAACAGTCCACGCATCTGACGCGTACGATCCGATTCGCCTTCACCGACGGTCCAGCCAAGTTCATCTGCCTTGCCAGACACGAGGCTTCGCACAAAGGCCTGCATTGCTGGTCTGTCATCGGACGAGACCACTCGCTCAAGTTCCGCAACACCAGAAAGCGCAACCGCCCACACATCGACCTCGTCCTCGTCCTTGAGCCCCGAAACGAGGTTCAAGTAACTCGCTGCATCAACGTCGCCCTTCAGAACGGCCGCGAACGCGTCCGAAATCACGGAATATCGCTCAATCGGGTCGAGGTCTGGGAGTTTGTCAACGATTCCCGCAAGCAACTCTGGTTCATATGCGACCCTGAAAAACCCTTCGCCGCCCGCGTTGACAACAAGATCAGGCGCCGCCGAGATTGAAACGGGTTCGTCCCCAACGACGATCTTTCCTGAACCATTGGACGACGAGTACAGAACTGGCACCTGCCAGGTTGAGTCTCCGTCGCCAATAAGCCGGAAGTGCTGTTGGTTCAATCGGAAGTTGTCGCCGTCGCGTTCGACCGATATGCGCGGATACCCACCCTGGAGAATCCATGTGTCCATGATCTCCCCGACGGGTTCGCCAGAGGCCTCCTCAAGCGCAGCCCACAGATCAGGGGTGTCGGTGTTGCCGTATGCATGCTTCTTGAGATACATCGTGACGCCCGTGCGGAATGCTTCTTCTCCGAGATACTGCTCGAGCATCCTGAGGACTGATGAACCCTTTTGGTAGGTGAGCACATCGAACATCGCGTTTGCCTCGTCAGGAGAAACAACCTCGAACTCGACAGGTCGTGTCGACGCAAGAGAGTCCGTCTCCTGGCTGATTGCTCGCATGGATGAGAATGCAAGCCACCGGTTCCACTCCGGCCGGTAAGCGTCAACGCACTTCAATTCGGCAAACGTTGCAAATGCCTCGTTGAGCCAGATTCCATTCCACCACTTCATGGTGACGAGGTCGCCGAACCACATGTGGGCAATCTCGTGCGCGATCACATCGGCGACCCGCGTGAATTCCGACTGGGTCGCGGTTTCCGGATCGAGCAGCAGAGCGGTCTCTCGGTACGTGATACATCCGAGGTTTTCCATGGCTCCAAATGCGAAGTCCGGGACCGCAACCATGTCGAGCTTGTCGCTCGGATAAGGGATGTCGTAATACTTGGCAAAGAACCTCAGTGCGTGTGCGCCCACCTCGAGTGCAAACGCCGTGAGATGCTCGCTGCCCGGCGGAGCGATGATGCGCAGCGGTGTGCCATCGACATCGACCGGTTCGGTCGCGACGAGATCGCCGACGATGAAGGCCACGATGTATGTCGACATCTTCATCGTCTTTTCGAAACAGTATTCGATCTTTCCGTTTCCAAGGACGGTCTTGCCGATCTCGCCGCCGTTCGTAACAGGCATGAGACCCTCTTCAACGATCAGCGTGGTCGAAAAGGTCGCCTTCAGGTCCGGTTCGTCCCAGCACGGGAACGCCCTGCGCGCATCGGTGGCTTCAAACTGTGTCGTGGCAATGATCTGCTCGACGCCATCGGCGTCGTTGAACACCGACCGATAGAAACCACGAAGATCGCTATTGAGAATGCCATTGAAGGCAATCGCGAGGCGAGCATCACCGACATCGAGCACCCCATCGATGGTGATTGTTGCCCGCTCTTTCTCCTCATCCAGCGAGATGGAGCCGTTGAACACTCGATCGCCCTGCGAGACCGTCGCTGTGATCAAATCGAGTTCGATCGCGTTCAAGACGATGGCAGAGGTCGACTTGACAACTTCGACGTTGATGCCGACAGAACCCTCGAAGGAGGAGTTTGCGAGGTCGGGTTCCAGCACGATGTCGTAATGGTTGGGAACAACTGTCCTCGGGAGGCGGTAGTCGGATTCCGTGGCCATGGCGCTCCTAAGGGGTGACGGTCATTTGGGTCGGGCGAAGCCGATGGTATCGGCGGCCACCTCGGTATGTGGAAGCTCACTATTGTTGAACCATGTGTAGATCTATCCACCGCCTCCGCGACGGGCAAACCATCCACGATCGAGACGCCATGTACGAAGCAGCCCGACAGTATGTGCGAAAAGTGTCAGGCTTTGGGAAGCCGGCTGCACACAATCAGGCTGCCTTCGACAAGGCAGTGAAAGAGATCTCGAAATCGACAGAGCGTCTCTTGGATTCACTCGTCGTTCGTTGATCAGCGGTTCTCGACGTCTCCGGTCGTGACATCCCCGATTGACTCACCGACGATGATTGCCTCGATTGTGTCGGCAAGCAGTTGGTACGTAGTGGGACCAGAGATCTTGCCAACGACGATGCCGTTCCGGTCAACAAAGAATGTCTCCGGCAATCCGAGAACTCCCCATTCAAAGGCCGTGGCTGAGCCCTCGTCAATCGTGTAAACCGTCTCTGCGCTGGTGCCCAACTCGTCGAGAAACGAGGCGGCTCTGCCAGGAGAATCTTGATAGTTGACAGCAACAAAAGTGGTTCCGAACGCTGCGTAATCGCTCGCAGCCTGTAGGAGTGCTGGGTGCTCAGTCCTGCATCCAGAGCACCACGAAGCCCAGAAGTTGACAACCACAATATCCCCCGAGAAATCGGCTACCGACACCTCCCCCGAACCGTCCATCA
>JAQCAA010000113.1 GCA_027728645.1 Actinomycetota bacterium
AGGGGTGGGAGGGGGCGAGATCGGGTTCTACGACGATATGAACGGGGTTGAGGGACTCATAGATTGTTGGGCTCTTTGGACCGGGGGACTGCACTAGGTGGCGTGGGATTTCGATGCGATAGGGCGGTCCCGAAAGGTCATTCTGCGGATCCGGGGAGTCGACCACTTGGACCTCGAAGGTGAGATCAGGACTAGCTGCGGCTAACACGGCGTTGCCCCGACCGAGCTCGTGCACCTCCGGCACTGTCAACCTTGCTCTCACGCCGTCGTTGTTGAGTCGAATCTTCACAGGGCGCCGCCTCCGGTAAGGGCCTCGTAGTCCTCTGGTGTGTTGATGTTGGTCAATGTTTGGGTGTCGGCGTTGATGCGCTCAACATTGTCCACCGCTGCCACGAGATCCATCACAGAGCGTCGGCCTTTCGAAAGCCGGTCAGTGATCAATGGCGCAAGACCTGATCCGTAAACCCCCACCAGGGGCTGGATTGAAGTGCCGTCGGATGCAACGCGGATGGCTAACTCATCGATTACCGGTTCAGCGAGTCTTGTAACAAGTTCGATCGAGATCAGTGGCATGTCGACCGGGACCACCATCACGGGACGGTTGTTGCTGTGCTCAAGTGCAGCGAGAATGCCATCAAGGGGACCGGCGCCCCCAACTGGGTCCTTGAGATACGCGAGAGGGCCGATGTACGAGCCGCCGCAGACGACAACTTCTTCGAACACCAGGGAGAGCGTTGCGATGGCATGGTCGACGAAACGCACACCGAGGTACTCGAGGTCAGCCTTCGATGTGCCCATGCGAGAAGCTGAACCGCCAGCCAGAACCGCGCCGACTGTGTGGGTGATCATGGACGGAGCGTACCGCTTGGCATAGGTCGTCACGATGGCGTTATCGTCGGGCTATGCCTACAGACCTAGAAATCGCAAGATCCGTCGAACCTCGCCCAATTATGGATGTCGCAGCCGACATGGGTGTCAACCTTGAACATGTCGAACAGAGAGGCAACGGTCTCGCAAAGATAAGCCTCGATGCCATTGAGGGCATGGGACCGCCTAGGGCGAAGTACATCCTCGTAACGGCAACGAACCCCACACCCTTCGGTGAGGGCAAGACGACAGTGTCCGTCGGCCTCGCCCAAGGCTTCAAGCGGATCGGTGAAAAGGCTGCGCTGTCGCTTCGCCAGCCGTCTCTGGGACCGACTTTTGGAATCAAGGGCGGCGCAGCTGGCGGCGGTCACTCGCAGGTCATCCCCATGGAGGAGATGAACCTCCACCTCACAGGAGATTTCCACGCCGTCACGGCAGCAAACAACATGCTTGCAGCCCTTATCGACAACCACATTTTTCAGGGCAATCAGATGTCGATCGGCATCAAGCGCGTTACATGGCGACGAGTCATGGATGTGAACGACCGTGCTCTGCGCAACATCGTCGTTGGCCTTGGCAAGCCCCTCGACGGCGTCCCGCGTGGGACGGGTTTTGACATAACAGCGGCTTCTGAGTTGATGGCGGTGCTCGGCATGGCGACGAGTCTTAAGGACCTCAGGGAACGGCTTGGGAGGATCGTGATCGGGTACGACCGGCACAACAAGCCGATCACTGCAGAGGACATCGACGGGGCAGGGGCAATGGCTGTGCTCCTCAAGGATGCGCTCAACCCGAACCTGCTCCAGACCCTCGAAGGGACCCCTGCGCTGATCCACACGGGCCCCTTTGCGAACATCGCACACGGCAATTCCTCAATCGTTGCCGACCAGGTGGGTATCCGCGGGGGAGACTTCCTCGTGACCGAAGCCGGTTTCGGATCGGATATCGGCGCAGAAAAGTTCTTCAATGTCAAATGCCGCGCATCGGGTCTGGAGCCGGATGTCGCGGTGATTGTGACGACGGTCCGGGCGCTAAAGGTCCATTCAGGGAAGTTCTCTGTCAAAGGTGGACGGCCTTTGCCGGAGGAAATGGTCCAGGAGAATCCTGACGATGTACTCGCTGGGGCAGACAACTTGCGACGTCACATCGCCAACGTACGAATGCATGGCGTGACACCTGTTGTGGCGATCAACTCATTCCCAACGGATCATCCGAGCGAACATGCTGCTATCGCTAGCGTCGCAGAGGAAGCTGGTGTGGCTTGGGCGATTGCCTCCCCGCATGCTGAGGGCACCGATGGCATGGTCGCCCTCGCTGAGGTCGTCCGCGACGCTGCCAACGAGGGTTCCGAATTCAAGTTGCTCTATCCATCAGAAATGTCACTCGAGGACAAGATCCTGACCATTGCGACGAAGGTCTACGGGGCTGATGATGTCGAGTACGACATCATGGCCCGCCGACAGCTCACCCAGTTTGAGGAAATGGGCTACGGGCATCTCCCGATCTGTATGGCAAAGACCCAGTATTCGTTTAGTCACGATGCCTCGTTGATCGGCGCCCCGAGCGGGTGGACGCTGCCAGTCCGCGAGGTCCAGCTGGTTGCCGGAGCCGGATTCATCCTCCCGCTGACAGGCACCATCAATCGCATGCCGGGGCTCGGAGCCAATCCAGCCGCTCACGCAATCGACATCGACGAACACGGCAACGTGGTCGGCCTGAGCTAGAGAAACCTCCTAGCGCCTAGCGCCTACCGTCTAACCGCCTACCGTCTCGGAACGGAGTCGCAGAGGCAAATGTTGCTCGCAGGATGGCCTGTTTGTGGCGCGCTCCTGGCTCCCCCGTCCTCCCTCAGGAGGGAATCGAAGGCAGCGGGATTTCCGAGTTCTGAAACGGTAGACGGTTAGACGGTAGACGGTAGACGGAAAACGGCTCTGAAGCTTCTCTACTCCACCGCGACTGGCTCCCTTGGACTGCTGCCCACGTGCTTTTCGTAGTTCCCGTCCGCCAACCGCATGAAGCCGTAGGCGACGACCGCGGTGCAGGCTGCTCCGATCCCGAAGGGGACGAGGGAGCCGTCGTACCGGCTGTCGATGATCGCGCCGATTGTCGCCCCTCCGAACGACGAGATGGTTCCGATGATGGCCGCCGCGGTGCCAGCGACCGACCCCATCGGGATCATCGCGATCGCGTTGAGATTGGGGATCAGAAGAGCGTGTGCGACGAGAAGGGGCATCAGTGCGAGACAGAACACGGCGAAGGAAGGGTGCCCGCCCGTTGCAATCATGGTTCCTGCGAACACAATGCCAGTAGCGAGATAACCGGTGAATGCCGCCCTGAGCAACGGTTGGAGTTCGAATCGCCTGAGGAGTCGAGTGTTGGAGAGCATCGCTGTCCCCATTACGACCGCTGATCCTCCGAAGAACAATGGAAACCACACTTCGAGATCGAAGACGTCATCCAAGAACAACTGCGACGATGCCAGATACGACGCAAACAGTCCGAATACTGTGGCTTGGGCAAAGGTATACCCCATCGTCATCGGGTTCGAAAGAACGAACTTGGCTGCTTCGACAAGCCGCCGCGGCTCCAGCGGAATCCGTCTCTCGACTTCTAGGGTCTCAGGAAGCCTGAGTGTCCAAAGGCTGATTCCGATTCCGAAAAGGGCGGTGAATCCGAAGATCCAACGCCAGTCGGCCACCACGAGAACGGCCGCTCCCAGTGCTGGTGCCACGATGGGCACGATGAGGAATATCGCCATGATGAACGACATGGCGGTTGCCATTGCCGATCCCTGGTACGTGTCTCGCACGACCGATCGGGCGACCGCATAGGCGGCGGCGCCCCCGATCCCCCAGACGAATCGAGCTGCGAACAGGAACCCGAGCGAAGGGGCAAGAGCTGATGCGATTGCGGCGAGTATGTAGATCAGCATTCCGACGTACAACACCCTCTTGCGTCCGAGTGCATCGGAGAGCGGACCCCATAGGAGCTGGCCTACGCCCAAGCCGAAAAAGAAGAAGGTAAGGACTGCCGCCGAAGCGTTCGAATCATCGGCTAGCCCGAAGGTCTCCCGGATGTCTCCCATAGCGGGGAGCATCATGTCAATGGCCATCGCCGCCACAGCCATCGTCATCGACAGCATGAGGATGAATTCGAATCGACCGAGCTTCTGCTCGATGAGATCGCGGGCCGCGCTCAAGTGGTCAAACCTCCCAAACCACGAAGGCTACGGTCGGGGATGCAGCGTCGAATCGTCTAGCTGACCTAGGGATGTGAACCCGTCGAGATCGGGCGCTCCGTTGACGACCACTCGCTCCATGACCCGACATACAGGCGCGGTCGGGGGAGGCCAGCTATCTCGGCTGCAAGGATCACGTGGCAGGCCGTCACACCTGATCCGCAATGGACAACGACATCGGTGTCAGATGACACGCCAGCGTCAGAAAATCGACTCTCGATGGCCTGAGCCGACCTGAAACGAGAGTTCTTGAGGTTGTCCGCAAGCGGCAGATTGATTGCACCGGGAATGTGGCCTGCGCGCTTGTCGACGGGTTCTGATTCGCCTCGGTAGCGGTCTGGTGATCGAACATCGACAAGCACCTCGTGAGCGTCTTTCGTGTCGATGTCGCCGATTGAGGCGACATGCCGCCACGGCTGCAGCGCAATGCCTGCATTCCCGACCGAGAGTTCTGGCACTGCAACAGTTGTTGTTCCTCCAGCTGAAGTCCACGCATCGAGGCCTCCGTCGACCACATATGTTGTGGCGTGACCTTGGTCGGTGAGCATCCACCAAAGTCTCGCGGCTACTGCTCCGCCGAGATCGTCGTAGGCAACGACGGTGGTCCCTGAGTTGATCCCGAATTTGCCGAGCGTCCGGTCGAATACTTCCGGTGAGGGAAGTGGGTGCCTGCCGCCTCCTTCGATCCCTGACAGATCTGAATCGAGATCGGCATGAACTGCCGTCGGGATATGGCCAGCCAAATACGCTGCGCGCCCGCCTTCGGGATTCCCGAGATACCAGCGGCAATCGACAATCCGTACATCCGGATCTCCGAGTCGGCGGGTGAGCTCCTCAGCGGTAATCAAAGCCATGCAGCCAGAGTAGGTACGGTTTCACACATGTGTCGCGCTCGGCCGTCGCCTGGTTCACCGCTGAAGTAGTGTCACGGCTAGCGGCTCGAAGGAGAAACCATGACCACCCTTCACCTGATTGATGGGACATACGAATTGTTTCGCTCTCATTTTGGCGCGCCGCCTCGGCAGACGCCGGAAGGTTGGGAGATTGGCGCCGTACACGGCATCCTTCAGTCGACCCTCACCTTGCTCGCTGATGCAGAGGTCACACATGTGGCAGCGGCGTTCGACACCGTCATTGAGTCCTTTCGGAACCACATGTACGACGGGTATAAGACGGGAGAAGGAACACCTCCAGAGCTCTTTGCTCAGTTTCCTGTTGCGGAAAGGGCGATGGAGACAATTGGTGTGACCGTGTGGTCGATGATCGAACAGGAGGCAGACGATGGTCTTGCTGCGGGGGCGCACAAATTTGTGGATGAGGTTGACAGAGTCATTGTGATGAGCCCAGACAAGGACATGGCCCAGCTGTACGGACACCCAAAGATCGTTGGGTATGACCGCCGGAATCAGATGATTGTGGATGCCGACGGAGTGCGAGAGAAGTTCGGCGTGTCTCCAGAGTCCATCCCCGACTATTTGGGACTTGTGGGGGATACCGCTGACGGTTTTCCCGGGCTTCCTGGTTGGGGAGCCAAGTCCGCTGGCGCCTTGCTCACGAGGTACAACCACATTGAGAGCATCCCGTCTTCGGAGCTCGACTGGGATGTCAAAGTACGAAGTGCGGCGAGACTTGCAGAGACGCTTCGAGATCACATGGACGATGCGCTGCTCTTCAAAGACATTGCGACGCTTCGAACCGACGCCGACATCCCGCAAACGCTCGACGAAATCGAATGGAAGGGCGCAAAGAGGCAAGAGTTCATGGCCCTCTGCGACGAGCTCGGCTTCACCTCTCTCAAGACCCGTCCTACGAGGTGGCAGTAAGGGAACGGATGGAGGCGCCTGCCGCCTGTCGTGTACGGCACCCTCC
>JAQCAA010000114.1 GCA_027728645.1 Actinomycetota bacterium
TCTTGACAAAGTCGACGATTGAGACCTCAGAGACAATCGAATGGGAGGACGGAAACACCTATCCGTTCGCCAAGGTTGAGATCTCGTCGGCCAGCCACCCGTTTTACACGGGTAAGCAGATTCTTGTCGATACCACCGGTCGGGTAGAGCGGTTCCGCAGACGGTATGGCCAGCCAGCTGTTGCGCCACAGGTCGAGGATGCTGTCGAGACACCAGCTGCTGCACCTGCGGTCGAAGATGCAATCGAGACACCAGCTGCTGCACCAGCGGTCGAGGATGCTGCCGAAGCACCAGAGGCCGAAACCGTAGACGCGGAGGCCTAGTTGAGTCGATCCCCTGGGTCGTCAGTAGGCGGCCAGGCGGTCATTGAGGGCGTCATGATGCGCGCTCCTGACGCCTGGGCAGTTGCCGCACGGCGTCCAGACGGCGTCATTGAGGCTCAACGAAACGAACTCCCTCGCCTCTCGAGTCGTAACGCCCTCGCCAAGGTGCCGCTTCTCCGTGGCGTCTTCGTGTTGATGGAATCACTGTCGCTCGGTTTCAGGGCGCTGTCATGGTCAGCCGAACGAGCTGGCGGCGAAGACGAAGAGATTGGGCGCAAAGAGATCGTCTTTACGATGGTCATAGCAGTGGTGGTTGCCGTGGCAATCTTCATTCTCGCCCCAGCGTTTGCCGCGAACTGGATCAAAGATCTTGTCGGAGGAAACAGCTTCGCTTTCGTGGTAATCGATGGCGTTCTTCGCATCTTGCTGATCGTTGCCTACATCTGGTTGATTGGTCGGAGCGACGATATCCAAACGGTCTTTCAATACCACGGGGCCGAACACAAGACGATCCACGCATATGAGAACGGCGACCCGCTCGACATTGAGTCGATCCAGAAATACAGCCCGCGCCATCCACGCTGTGGAACATCGTTCATCATCATTGTGGCGATGGTGGCGTTTGTCGTCTTCCTCACACTTGCTCCTCTTCCATTCCTTATCCAGGTTGCGGCCAGAATTATCCTGATACCGGTGATTGCTGGGATCAGCTATGAGGTTCTCAAGGCCTCAGCCGGTCAGAAGTGGCTTTCGTTTGCATCGAAACCCGGTATGTGGATTCAGGCCATAACAACGAAGGAACCAACAGAAGCGCAGGTTGAGGTTGCCATTGCATCGCTGCTCGCAGCTCTGGAACCAGCGGACATCGAAGAGGTCAAGCAGCGCGGTTCTGTCAATGCAGCCGCGTTGGCTGCTCAGTACAACATGGGTGAAGACGGTGGATGACGGACTGGCTCAGCGGCTAGCGGATGTCGAAGCGACTTTTGAAGAAACACTCGTGCAGCTCACAGACAGAGATCTTGCATCAGACCAGAACCTGTACCGAGAGGTCACGACCCGGCACGCCGAGCTGAAACCGATTGTGGAAGCATTTCGGAGTCACAGAGCCATCTCAACCGAGATTGCCGAGGCAAGGGAGCTCGCTGGCACCGAGCGTGACCCCGAGATGGCTCAATACCTCGCTGAGACCGTTGCGAGTGGGCTCGAGAGGCTTGTGGGCATCGAGGCAGATCTGCGGGCGCTTCTGATTCCAAAGGATCCAGACGACGACAAGGACGTCATTGTCGAGGTGAGATCTGCCGCAGGCGGGGACGAAGCTGCTCTGTGGGCCGGAGACCTGTATCGAATGTATGAACGATTTGCTGAACGATCTGGGTGGCGGATCGAGCCCATTGATGTATCGGTGACCGGTGGCGGTGGCGTCAAGGAAGCGACCTTTGCTGTCAAAGGCAAAGGTGCCTACTCGAAGCTGAAGTTCGAAGCCGGTCCGCATCGGGTTCAACGGGTTCCAAAGACAGAATCTCAGGGTCGCATCCATACCTCCATGGCAACGGTTGCCGTTCTGCCGGAGGTTGAGGCTGTGGATGTGGAAATCCTCGAAAACGATCTCATTGTCGAGACTATGCGGTCCCAGGGTCCTGGCGGTCAGTCGGTGAACACGACCGATTCAGCCGTACGGATCACGCATGTGCCTTCAGGGATTGTGGTGTCCTGTCAGGACGAGAAGTCCCAGCTTCAGAACAAGATCAAGGCGATGCGTGTTCTACGAGCTCGCCTGTACCAGGTGCAACTCGAAGAACAACAGGGGGAGCGCGCCGCTGCTCGGAAGTCTCAGGTCGGAACCGGAGACAGGTCAGAGAAGATCCGCACCTACAACTTCAAGGAGAATCGAGTAACCGACCATCGGATTGGGCTGACGGTTCACTCACTCCCGATGGTTCTTGATGGAGACCTTGCCGAGTTCCATTCAGCGTTGGCCGAGAATGACATGGCAAGGAAGCTTGCTGAAGGTATCTAGCGATGCGGCTCCACGAGCTCGTCCTGAGACACGGCGACCTTCCTCGCCACGAAGTCGAGCGTTTGCTGACTGCGGCTACCGGGCGCTCAAGATCCGACTTGCTGGTCGGGGTCGATACGACTGACACTGAAATGTCGACCTTTGAGGCGTTCGTGCAGCGGCGTCTTGCTCATGAGCCGCTCCAGTACATCGAAGGTTCGGTTCCCTTCGGGTTGGTCGAGATTGATGTTGATGCAAGAGTCCTCGTCCCTCGCCCTGAAACCGAGTATCTGCTTGAACTGGTTTCAGAAAGAGCAAAAGATCCCAAGATGATTGTGGATCTGTGTACGGGAAGCGGGAACCTTGCGCTTGCGCTGAAGGCAGTATTTCCTGACGCTGACGTGTATGCAACCGATCTGTCGCCCGACGCGGTCGCAGTCGCCCGCGGCAACGCCCTGAAGAACGATCTCTCCGTCTCGGTTTTAGAGGGGAACCTGTTTGATCCTTTGCCAGAGTCGCTGAGGGGGAAGGTCGATTTGCTCGTGGCGAACCCGCCATATCTTGCTGAGAGCGAGTTGGCTGATCTTCCGGCTGATGTGTTGAACGAACCGAAAATGGCTCTGGTTTCAGGGCCAGGGGGCGACGAGCTGGTCCGCGAGATCGCAGAACGGCTCGGAACGTGGGTGAGACCTGGCGGTATCGTCGGTGTCGAGGTGTCCGAGTTCCACGCAGCTGCTGTGGTCGAATTCTTCAGCGGAATCGACGGGAAAGTTGTCAAGGACCTGAGTGGGCGCGAGAGGTTCGTTCTCGGAATGTCCCCAGTCGAGTAGCGTTGCAAACCTATCGAACTCCGGAGGTGGAGATGGACGTGTCGGCCGCAGCACGAGCACTCAAGCGTGGCGAGACCATCGGGGTGCCGACCGACACGGTCTACGGCATAGCTGTTGACCCCTACGACGAGGCAGCTCTCGAAAGGCTGTACGACATCAAGGGGAGGGAACACGGCAAGCCCATTGCGATCCTTGTCGCTTCCCTCGAACAGGGACTCATCCTCGGCGCGATGTCGGATCGGGCACTCGAGTTGGCCGATCACTATTGGCCGGGTCCTGTGACCCTTGTGGTTCCGAGGCTCGACACGGCTCCGCAGTGGCTTGGCGACTCCGCCCGCCGGACGATCGCGCTCCGCTGCCCGGACCATCCAGTGGCCCTGGCACTCCTAGAACTGACTGGACCGCTCGCTGTCACGTCAGCGAACACGTCGTCCGGCTCTCCAGCCCAAACTGCGGACGAGGCTAGGGAGATTTTTGGAGACGAGATCCTCACCTATCTTCCTGGTGATTCTGGTGGTGGACTTCCGTCGACCTTGGTGGATTTGACGGCACCAGCTGAGACGGTCCTTCGGCAGGGCCCTATCAGCTTCTGAGCCTCGCACCGACGTCAGCGATATGGTGAATACATGATCTCCCGCTCGTGGCTTGCTCTGTTTGTTGGGTCGCTGGTCTTCACCTTGTCGATGTGGTTTGCGTTGGTCGCGATCACTGGTTCGGAAGTGGTTGGGGCGATGATCCTTGCGGTTGGACTTGTCCTCGCGGTGTACGCAGTGGCTGGGTTCAGTGGAGCAGAGAGGCCGTTTGACGTCGGGTTCAAGTCCTCGATCTACGCGTTGGTCGTTGGGGGAGTCATGCTTGTCGCATCGGAGGCCACAGCGAATGAACAGTTCCTCGTGTTGACCCCACTTGTCGCGGTGGTTGTTGGCGGCGCCCAGGCTCTCGCTCCCGTCGGTAACCGCGCTCGGTTCCTGACTCGGGTCACCTCACTCGTGCCGATCTCTCTGATCGCCTGGCTGGTTTTCTGGGTCGATCCCGTGGTGTTCGCGGTCGTCATCCCGCCGATTCCGCTAGTTGGTGTAGGGCTCGCCGACCGCGTGTTCCTCCGGGCGAAAGAGGTCTTGGCTGAGGAACCGCCGGGGGTCTAGCTCGGAGATCCAGCGGCCAGAAACGAGAACGAATTGTCGATAGACGGTTCAGAGCGATTTACCGCCTACTCTTCGGGTTGAACGCACAGAGTGCCGAGGAGACGAATGACCGACATGACACCGTTGGCTGAGGCCGATCCGTCTCTTGCCGCCCTCATAGCGAAGGACGCCCACCGTCAGCGGTCCAAGATCCAACTTATTGCTTCGGAGAATTTTGTCTCAAGGGCGATGATGGAAGCAGTGGGTTCTGTCCTTGCGAACAAGTATTCCGAGGGCTACCCAGGGCGCCGTTACTACGAGGGCTGCGAGGTCATCGACGAGATCGAGAACCTCGCAATCGATAGGGCGAAGTCGCTGTTCGGTTCAGACCACGCGAACGTTCAGCCCCATTCTGGATCACAAGCCAACATGGCTGCATATCTCGCTGTGCTCAAGCCAGGCGACACCGTGCTTGGCATGAGACTTGACCAAGGCGGGCATCTGACGCACGGCTCGCCTGTCAACTTCTCTGGCCAACTCTTCAACTTCATCGGATACGGACTCGACGAAGAGTCAGAGCTCATCGATTTCGACAACGTCCGTGCGCTGGCCCTTGAACACAAGCCAAAGATGATTGTCGCCGGATCATCGGCGTACTCGAAGATCATCGATTGGGGGGAATTCAAGAAGATTGCTGATGAGGTTGGGGCAATCCTGTTGACCGACATTGCCCACATCATTGGTTTGATTGCGGGTGGCGCGCATCCGAGTCCAGTTCCGTACGCCGATATTGTGACCGCTACGACTCACAAGGCGCTCCGCGGACCCCGAGGGGGCTTGATCCTGTGTACGGATGAGTACGCAAAGGCCATCGACAAGGCAGTATTTCCCTACTCTCAGGGCGGAGCGATCAACCACCAGATCGCTGGCAAGGCGCTGTGCTTTAAGCAGGCCGCAACACCTGAATTCTCGGCGTATGCACACCAGATTGTTCGCAATGCATCTGTGCTAGCCGATGCAATGGCCGGTGCCGGGGCACGAATCGTTTCGGGAGGGACCGACAATCACATGTTCCTTGCGGACATGCGGTCAATTGATGAGGAGCTGACAGGCAAGGAAGCAGCGACCCTGCTTGACGAAATGGGCGTCACCGTCAACCGCAATTCGATTCCGCTCGATCCTCGGTCACCCTTTGTCACCTCTGGCATCCGGATGGGGACTGCGGCAGTCACAACCGCAGGGATGAAACAGGAACAAATGGTCACGCTAGGGAACGCGGTCGTTGAAATCCTGCGAAAGAGGCACGACCCAGCGGTCCTCAGCCAACTCCGCGATCGGGTATCTGAACTCGCCGCCCAGTTCCCAGCGTACCCCGTCGACTTCAACGGCTACGTCTAGGGAGCAGACCGCTCGCCTTGCTCGCTCACCGATGACAGAGGACGGATCGGTCGCTGCGCTCCCTTACCG
>JAQCAA010000115.1 GCA_027728645.1 Actinomycetota bacterium
TTCCAGAGCCTCTTCGTACCGACCTATCACCTTGTCCGACGGAAACCCAAAGGCCTCGCCCTGTCTGGCGCTGTGCCCGGCTCCGAGTCCGAATATAAATCGGCCTCCGCTGATCTCATCGATCGTCTCTGCGACTTTCACGGTGAGTCCGGGCGAGCGATGAAGTGCTGAAAGTACCCAGGTGCCGAGGGCTACCGAATCTGTTGCTTCGGCCATGGCAGCCATGACCGCAACACACTCCCACCAACCCGCAGGCTCTTCCCAATCCTTGCTCTCCGTCAAGAGTTCGTCAGCGACCCATAGGGTGTCAAAGCCCACTTGTTCCGCGGAAAGGGCGACGTCGCGCATGCTCGCCCATGACGGGTTTGAGCTGGTGTCTGTCCAACCGGTGGTCATGATTGCTGCGCCGAGCTTCAGCCGCCCCATGGAACTCCTTCGTTGTGCTGGGGCATCCTACGCGACGGAAGGGACAATTGCTCGATCAGCGGGGAGCCATTCTGAGGGCACCGTCCATCCGGATCGTCTCTCCATTGAGGTATCCGTTGCGGACGATGTCGATAGCTAATTGCGCGTAGTCCTCTGGCGTTCCGAGACGCTTGGGGAATGGCACGCTCTTGGCGAGAGCAACACGCATGTCCTCGTTCAAAGACCCGAGGAGCGGTGTGTCGATAATCCCCGGTGCGATTGTCATGACTCTGACTCCTATCGCAGAGAGGTCCCGTGCCATGGGAAGCGTCATGCCGACAACTCCCCCCTTGGAGGCCGAGTACGCCGTCTGGCCGATCTGGCCATCGAACGCTGCAACCGAAGCGGTGTTGATAATCACGCCTCGTTCATCGTCTTCGAGCGGTTCGTTCTTGGCCATTGCGGCAGCCGCTTGTGACGCAACGTTGTACGTCCCAATGAGGTTGATCGTGAGAACTCGAGTGAAGTTCTCGAGGTTGGCAGGCTTTGCCTCCCTGTCGACGGTGCGCTCGCCAAGGCCTATGCCTGCGCAATTCACCGTAATGCGAAGCGGTGCATCGTCCCCAGCGAGGCTGACAGCCGAGGCGATGTCATCGATACTGGTGACATCGGCCTTGACGAATCGTGTGGCACCCCCAAGTTCTGTGGCCAAGGCGTCTCCGGCATCCTCATTGAGGTCGATGAGTGTGACGGCCGCGCCAGCCGAAGCCAGCAGTCGAGCCGTTGCTGCACCGAGCCCTGACGCTCCCCCGGTTACCAATGCTGCGGTTCCTGAGATATTCATGTGCTCGATGATAGTTCGTGCTCCGGGGCTGATCCGATGACGCTAGATTCGGTTCATGTCCGCTATCCACTCCGACACGGCTCAGATCGATGCTGCGCTTCGCGACCTTCAATTATCCAAGGACCGATGGGCTTCGCTCCCCATCGTGGAGCGCATCGGTTACCTCGACACGATCAAAGACAACATCGTTCGAGTCGCCCGCCCATGGGTCGAAGCCGTAACGGCTGCCAAGGGTCTGACGATGGACCAACCTCTCGCCGGCGAAGCATGGACGGGTGGACCGTTCGCGGTCCTTTGGCTGCTGAAAGACCTCCGAATGACACTTGTGCGCCTCTCCACTGGGATTCCGGTTCTGGACGGGCACCAGGTTCGGACCCTTCCAAGCGGACAGGTAGCGGTTGACGTCTTTCCATCGAACTTCGACGAAAGCATTCTCTTTTCGGGGCTGACCGCTGAGGTCTGGATGGATCCAGGAGTGGCACCCGACTCTGTCGAGGATTCGACCGCTGCCTTCTACCGCGGCGGTCAGGCGAAGGGCATCGTGTCGGTTGTCCTTGGCGCTGGGAACATATCTTCCATACCGGTCCTAGACGTCGTCCACGCCCTATTCACGAGTGGCAGTGTCGCCGTCGTGAAGATGAATCCGCTCAACGACTACCTCGGACCTTACTTTGAGGAAGTCTTTTCCGAGATGATCGCAGACGGATTCGTGCGATTCGTTTACGGGGGTCCCGATGTCGGTTCGCACCTCACCAGCAGTGAAGACGTCGATCTGATTCATGTGACCGGCGGCGCGAGCACATACGACGCGATTGTGTACGGCGCTGGAGCAGAGGGGAAGATCAACCGGCAGAACGACGCCCCAGTGACCACGACGCGGGTGACCGCAGAACTTGGTGGTGTGACACCGGTGATTGTCGTTCCGGGTAAATGGACAAAGCGCGATCTCCGCTTTCAGGCCGAACATGTCGTCAGCCAGAAGATGCACAACGCCGGGTTCAATTGTGTCGCTGCTCAGACCCTGATTCTCTCTAAGCATTGGGATCAGGCAGACGACTTCCTCACCGAGATCCGACGCGTGATGTCAGAGCTGCCAGGGCGGGAGCCGTATTACCCAGGTTCTGCAGAGCGTTGCGCGACTGCGACAGCGTCGTCCTCTGGAACGCTCGAGGTCTTCGGCGATGTGAATCCGCGGTACTTGGTCACGGACTTGGACCCAGACGCTGAAAATGAGCCATGGTTCACGAAAGAGATTTTCGGTCCGGTGCTCACGGTCACAACACTGGCGGGCGACACCGTCGAGTCGTTCCTTGAAGTAGCTGCCGAATTTTCGAATTCCACACTGAACGGAACGCTCGGTGCCAACTTGATCATCGACACCAAGTCGCAGAAAACACACAGCCAGGCCCTTGAGCGGGCGATCGCTGACCTCCAATACGGGACGGTGACAGTAAATGTTTGGTCGGGCGCCGCCTATTTCATGAGCAGATGTCCTTGGGGCGCATTCCCAGGTCACACTCGCCAGGACATTCAAAGCGGGACAGGAACGGTTCACAACGCCCTGATGTTCGATCGACCTCAAAAGTCCGTCGTACGCGGCGGATTCGCTGAATCGCCTCGTGCGCTGCTTAAGGGCGAATTCCACATTGGCCCCAAGCTGGTGTACTTCGTCACGAACAAGCAGGCCCACGCCGTCGGTGAGAAGCTGATCGACTACTGCGACTCGCCTAGCAAGGTCAAGCTTGCGAAGGTCGCGGCATCAGCGATTCGCGGTTGATCGCTCGATACCGAACCCAGCGAGCGCTGGCACGATCTCGGCAAGCGGTAGCCCCATCACATTTGCTCGCGATCCCCTAACCTCAGTCACAAGCCACCCTTCGTCACCTTGGAGCGCGTAGGCGCCAGCCTTGTCGAGTGGATCCGTACGTTCGACATACCCGATCAATTCCTCGCGTGTTCGTGTTGCGAACTCGACCCTTGACTCGACCACGCCAAACTGCTCTAGAGAACCATTCGTGACGGTCCAACCTGTCAGTACAGAGTGGGCCCTCCCTTGCAGACTTTGCAGCATTGATACGGCATCGTCGGAGTCGGTTGGTTTGCCGAGAACCGTCCCATCACGTACAACAATCGTGTCAGCAGCCAGAACCACCGTCCCTCGGCTGTTCACGGCTAGCGCTTTTGCCAATGACAGGCGAAGAACCATCTCTGCCGGATCTTCGGCCTCAAGAGGTGTCTCGTCGACCTCTGGTATCGCGACGCTGAAATCGAATCCGGCTGCTGAGAGCAGAAGCCGTCTGCGAGGTGAGCCCGATGCGAGGACAAAAGCGGTTCCAGTGCTCATGTTCCGTTCAGACCGACGCTCAAGCGAAGGCCGAGATCCCTGTGATCGCCTGACCAAGCACAAGGGTGTGAATCTCGTTTGTTCCCTCGTATGTGTACACAGATTCGAGGTTGTTCATATGACGAACGACCGGATACTCAAGCGTGATCCCGTTAGCTCCAAGAATGCTGCGGGCCTCACGAGCCGTCTCAAGCGCCATGCGAACGTTCGTCAGTTTGCCAAAGTTGACATGCTCCGCAGCCAAAGTGCCCTCGTCCCGTTTGCGCCCGAGATGCATCGCGAGAAGCATCCCTTGGTTCACGCCGACCATCATTTCGACAAGTTTTCGCTGTGTGAGCTGGAATGAGGCAATCGGCTTGTCGAACTGCACTCGTTCCTTGGAGTATTCAAGTGCAGATTCATAGCACGCTCGTGCGGCTCCCACTGCTCCGAACATGATCCCGAACCGTGCTTCGTTCAAACACGACAGCGGCCCCTTAAGGCCGCGGACGTTTGGAAGGACAGCGTCTGCAGGGAGCCTGACATCGACGAGAACAAGTTCACTTGTGATCGACGCTCGCAGGGAGAGCTTCTTCTCGATCTTGTTGGCAGCGAAGCCAGGCGTGTCGGTTGGAACAACGAATCCTCGTATTCCGTCGTCTGTTTCTGCCCACACAACAGCGACATCGGCAATCGACCCGTTTGTGATCCACATTTTTGTTCCGTTGATAACCCAATCCTCGCCGTCTCGACGGGCGGTGGTCCGCATAGAACCTGGGTCCGAACCTGAATCTGGTTCAGTCAAACCGAAACAACCAACAAGGTCACCCGCAGCCATGCCTGGTAGCCATTGCTGTTTCTGTTCCTCAGATCCGAAGGCCCAGATTGGGTACATAGCCAGTGAACCTTGCACGCTTACGAAGCTGCGGACGCCGCTATCTCCAGCCTCGAGTTCGGTGCATGCAAGGCCGTACGCGACGGCGGTGGTACCTGCACACCCATAGCCCTTGAGATGCATGCCAAGGAGCCCCAGGTCCCCCATCTTCTTAATCAAGTGCTTTGGGAAGATGCCTTCGTCGAACCAGTCGCCCACGTAGGGAGTGACCTGCTCTGCGACGAACTGTCGTACGGTGTCACGCAGCAGACGTTCCTCAGTGTCGAGCATGTCGTCGATCTGGAGAAAGTCCATTGCATCGAGCTTGCCTGGTCTGATTGCTTCTGCCATGGGTACCTATTCGTCTCGCTGATGGGTGCAAAGTATTCGTCGAAGCACAGGAGTGTCTTGGCAGGAGGGTATTGCGTTGGCGCACGCATGCAACCGCATGAGTTGATTCAACCGCAGAACTCCGCCGAAATCGATGGTGACGGGCCCAGGCGGGGTCAAAACAGGCTCAAAGGTTCAGGGTCGGGTGCGCAGCCATCGATTCCAGTCCACGGTATACCAACCATGAACGCCCACGACGTTCGATGGATTGTCGATGGGCCGAGCGAACGAAGCGCTGCGCGGTGTTTGTGGCACGGGTACCCCTTGTTCGATTCGAACGAATACCAGGGGAATTCGGGTGCCGCTTCCCTCATCATCCTGTCGCGGGTCACCTTTGCGATAATTGAAGCCGCTGCGATGCTCAGGGATCGCTGGTCGCCCTTGACAATCGTTGTTGTACTTCCCCTCGAAATGAAATCCCAATTTCCATCGACGAGAGAGTGATCTGGTACAAATCCGAGGGCCTCGATAGCACGGTTTGAGGCCAGCCGCTGTGCATCAGACATCCCGAGTTCGTCGCACTCGGCTGGGCTAGCGTGTCCAACCGCCCACGCTTCGGCCCAGTCAGTGATTCGATCGAACATCGCTTCGCGCTCTGGTTCCCTGAGTTGCTTGGAGTCTCGGATTTTGTAGACCCTTTGACTTTTCGGGATCACAACCGCACCGACGGTAAGTGGTCCTGCCCATGCACCCTTGCCAACCTCGTCGAACCCGACGACATTGTTGAGCCCATCAGCCCAGTGGGATCGCTCGATGTCGATTCTGGGCGATTTGAGCCGCAGAGACGGTCGGAGCTTTGGAACGGTCGTCGTCACAAACGACAGCCTAGAACAGCAGGGTGCGACTAGGTGGCATCCCCACTCTTGACTGCTTTTGGCGTGGCTAGCGGGA
>JAQCAA010000007.1 GCA_027728645.1 Actinomycetota bacterium
GTGCTCCCTGCGGTATTCGACCGGCTTGCGGCCACGCTGATTCCGCTGTTTATTGAGCCGGACGGAACATTCCCGAATCACCCTGCCGACCCGCTGAGACCGGAGAACCTTGTTGACCTGACGAATCTTGTCAGATCGGAGAAACCAGATATCGGGGTTGCCTTCGACGGAGACGCTGATCGTGCCTTCTTCGTCGACGACAACGCCGTTCCGCTACCCGGCAGCACGACCACAGCGATTATTGCCGAGTGGTTCCTCAGAAAGTCGCCAGGAAGCTCGATCGTTCACAATCTGATTTGTTCGAAGGCTGTCCCTGAGATTGTTGCTGCCGCTGGTGGTGTTCCGGTGAGGACGCGAGTTGGGCATTCGTACATCAAACAGGTGATGGCTGAGTCCGGGGCCATCTTTGGTGGTGAGCACTCGGGGCACTACTACTTCAGGGACAATTACCGAGCCGATTCAGGGATTATGGCGATGCTCGTGCTGATGCGCGTGCTGTCAGATGCCAAGGTTCCGTTGTCTGAGCTCCGAACTCGATACGAACCGTATTGCCAGTCGGGTGAAATCAATTTTGTTGTCTCAGACGTTCGCGCTGCCGATGCCGCTGTCGCTGCTGTCTTTGTCGACTCTGCGAGTGATCGTCTCGATGGGCTTACGGTCGATCTTGGGGACCGCTGGTTCAACGTCAGGCCCTCGAACACCGAACCTGTTCTACGATTGAACGTTGAAGCGCGAGACAAGGCATCTGTCGACGAGTTGGTTGCCATCGTTGGAGCGATCATCGAGGAGAATGCATGAGTGACCACGAACCATTAATCGCCCCAAGTTTGCTCGCAATCATGCAGTGTCCAGCATGCACCGGGGACCTCAGCGAGCGCCTCGAGGACCCAGCGTTGGTCTGTGGATCATGTGGTCGCGCGTACGCCGTGCGCGACGGCATACCGAACATGCTCATAGATGAGGCAGCACTCCCTTCAAACGATTGAGAACTGACTCTTGAGTCAGTTCTTCCTAGCGTAGTTTGCCGGTCGCACGCCGCTCCTCGCACTCCTTCCATGTGTGGCCTGCGAGTGCGGTTGCGACAGCTGCCATGGTCCGGAAGGGGAGTAGCGTTGGTGCTATGCCGTGCACACCAGAGCGAGGGCTCCATCCAATTCCACGTTCGACGGCGAGCGCTCGAGCCTATGGAGCGGGATCGCCGTGACAAGGTTCCGCTCACTTGTTGACGATTCAGGACATCGTTACCTGTCGGTTGACGTGGTAGGACAAGCTGTCCTACAGGATGCCTTCCTCAACAAGGACAACGCCTTCACTCGTGAGGAGCGTCAAGAACTCCGCATCGTTGGCATGCTTCCTGACCATGTGTCGACCATTGAGGAGCAGCTTGGAAGAGTTCGCTATCAGTACGGTCGAAAGACTACTGAGATGAGTAAGAACATCTACCTCAACGGTCTGATGGACCGCAACGAGACCCTCTTCTACCGTTTCCTACTCGAGAACATCGAAGAGACGGTCCCTGTGATCTATACGCCGACCGTTGCAGAGGCGTGCTCCCACTGGAGCCGGATCTATCGGAGAGCTCACGGTCTTTATATCACGCCAAGAGATCGAGGAAGGATCGCTGAAGTCCTCAGGGCGCGTCCTGCCATGGAGCCTCCGGTGATCGTGGTGACAGACAATGAGCGAATCCTCGGAATCGGCGATCAAGGCGCTGGCGGCATGGGGATTCCTATCGGAAAGCTTGCGCTGTAAACAGCCGGAGGTGGGATCCACCCTGAGCGGTGCATCCCGGTGTCGATTGACGTCGGAACGAACAACGCAGAGTTGCTCGTGGATCCGCTGTATGTCGGGTATCGCGAGCCGAGATTGCGGGGTGTTGAATACGAGGAACTCATTGATGAGTTCGTGGATGCGGTGCGAACCGTGTACCCGGGAGCGTTGCTCCAATGGGAGGACTTCGCGAACTCAACGAGCTTCAGGAATCTCGAGACCCACCGCAAACGAATAGCATCGTTCAATGATGACATCCAAGGGACCGGTGCCATGGCTGTTGCTGGGGTCTGGGCTGCGATTGCGCACGGCGATCTGACATCAGAGGATTTGCGATTCGTAATTGCTGGCGCTGGATCCGCTGGGTATGGGATTGCACACCAGCTTGCCTTTGCGATGGAAGCCGAAGGCGTCGACACCGCTGACGCTTGGAGCAGGATCTTCGTGCTTGACAGCCGGGGGCTGATACTTTCCGACCGGAGAACGCTCAAGGGGACTAAGGCTGACTTGGCTACGGATGCCGCTGTGGCGGCCGGCTGGGATGCATGCGATGATCCGCCTTCGCTCGTCGACGTGATGCGGAACGTTCGCCCCACGGTACTCATTGGTGTGAGTGGGGAGGCTGGGTTGTTCGGTCGCGAAGCGATCGAGGAGATGGCAAAGTGGTGCGACCGGCCCGTTGTCATGCCGATGTCGAATCCGACCAGCCACAGCGAAGTCACCCCTGCCAATGCCATTAGGTGGACGAGTGGGCGAGCGATCGTTGCGACAGGAAGCCCCTTCCCACCGGTGGTACACGATGGGGTCACTCACAGGGTTGGCCAAGCGAACAACGCGTTCATATTTCCAGGCTTAGGACTCGGCGTCCTCACAGTTCGCGCGAGAGAGGTCACGGACGGAATGTTTCTCGCCGCTGCGCTTGCGCTGGCTGAATGCACGAGTCAGGACCTCGTGGCCAATGGGCAACTCTTCCCTGACATCGATGATGTCCGATTGGTGTCGCGTTCGGTTGCTATCGCTGTAGCGGCCCAGGCAATTGAAGATGGAGTAGCAGACGCGGTGGACGATCTTGAATCAAGGATCGACGCTGAGATGTGGTTCCCTGACTATCTGCCCGTGAAACCTTCACCGCTGTCGCGTGGCTAGCTACTGGTACCTGCCGACGGCGTTTGAGCGGGCCTAGGCATCGGTCGTGCCATCGCGGTTGTAATCATCCTCAAGGCGGACAACGTCATCGAGGTGTGGTGTTGAAACCTCGATGATCTCGACGTAGCCATCTGCCGGCGCCTCAAACCGGTGAATTTGGCCGACGGGGATATCTGCTGACTCACCGACGCTGAGCACAACGATTTCGGCATCAGGGCCCTGCCCAAGATTCAGAAGCAGTGTGCCGGATACCACCAAAACCGATTCACTCTTGTACTCGTGAAGCTGGAGGCTGAGTCGCTTCCCCGCGTCGATGTGGATGATCTTGCCCGCGTAGTAGTCGGTGAGGCTCCAAAGCAGCTCGTATCCCCATGGCTTGTCGGTCTTCGTGGACATGGGGGAAGAATAGCGCCTGCGCTGCGCCGCCTCGCGCCTTGCGCCTACCGACGGCGTTCAGCGTGGGGCCACGCTCTGGGCGTTCGTTGTTCCTGTTGGATGTCCGCTATCAGAAGTTGCGCCATTTGTCTCGCTCTGATCTCAGAGAGACAACCGACCGGCATCCTCTAGATGCTACGAAACGCCGCAACACCCGACACAAGTATCAATCAGGCACATATGGGCGGGTGACTACGCCGCAGGGCGCTCGTTTGAGGAGTAGGTTGGGAGAGTACGCACCACCACGAGACCACATGTTTGGATCCGCGCCGCTGCACCCTGTCCTCCCAGCTTCCGACCTGGAACGCGCCAAACGGTGGTATTCGGACAAGTTGGGCCTTGAACCGGTGGAAGAGGATGAGTACGGCGGCGCAACGTACGAAACCGGCGGTGGGACGTTCCTCGTCTACACATCGGAGTTCGCCGGAACCAACAAGGCAACAGCGGCCGGATTCCGAGTGGATGATTTCGATACCGCTGTTGCCGAACTGCGTGCCAATGGTGTCGTGTTCGAAGATGTCGATTTCGGTGAGTTGGGTGTCTCGGTCGATGGAGTGATCTCCACACCCGACGGCAAGGACAAGGCAGCGTGGTTCAAAGACAGTGAGGGCAACATCCTTTCGCTGTCCACCATCGCCTGACGATACCGCCCATCGCAGCACTTATGCGCACTTGATGATCCGCACCATTGCACACCTCCTCGAGAACAACTCTCGTCGAAAGTGATACAACGACCACCTGATTTCACAGCACATATGAGCACTTCGACCCGCCCCAATTGTCGCAGAATCGCTGTCGCCGTCGGCCCGCCAGCCTCGAAGCAGGTGCCAGTGCCGCCTGCTGCCGGGACCGTCGGCGCACCAGTAGAAGCCTGCGAGTCCGTGGTTCCAACCAAGACCAACTCTTGTGCCGCACTGCGTTACCCTCTGTCGACCGCACCGCTTAGGAGGCTCTTGCATGGACTACGACGTCGCAGATATCGGATTGGCTGGCAAGGGTGACTTGCGGATTGAATGGGCTTCTCGGCGGATGCCTGTGCTTGCAGCCATCCGCGCCCGCTTTGAGAAGGATAAGCCATTAGCCGGGTACCGCATCGGGGCTTGCATGCATGTGACATCGGAAACCGCGACCCTCATGTACACGCTTGTAGCCGGGGGCGCCGAGGTGGCGCTTTGCGCATCGAACCCACTTTCCACACAAGACGATGTGGCAGCCGCCCTCGTGAAGGCCGGTATCCCTACATACGCTGTGCGAGGTGAAAGTGCCGATGACTTCTATCGCCACATCAACGCCGTTCTCGACACCCAGCCCCACCTTGTCTTCGATGATGGTGCGGACATGACAACTGTCCTGCACAAGGAGCGATCTGAGCAAGCGGTCCTCGGAGGTATGGAAGAGACAACCACCGGCGTAATCAGGCTCAAGGCGATGGCCGACGAAGATGTCCTTAGGTATCCGGTGGTCGCTGTGAACGATTCCGACACCAAGCATCTGTTCGACAACCGACACGGCACAGGGCAATCGTCACTCGACGGCATTCTTCGAGCTTCGAACATCCTGTTTGCAGGCAAGCGGGTTGTGGTTGCCGGTTTCGGCGACTGCGGATGGGGGATCGCAACAAGGGCCAAGGGAATGGGCGCCGACGTGATTGTCACCGAGATTGACCCGGTGCGAGCCGTTGCAGCCACGATGGAGGGCCATAGGGTGATGACCGGTGAGGAAGCTGCCGAGATTGGGGATGTCTTCATCACGGCAACTGGGAATATCCACGTCTTCAGAGCGGAGCACTTCGAAAAAATGAAGGATGGTGCGATCATCGCCAACGCTGGTCACTTCGATGTTGAACTTGATCTCATCGCCCTCGACGAGATGGCAGTATCCCGAAGAGTCATCAGAGACAACCTCGAAGAGTTTGTTCTGCCAGACGGGCGTGCAATCCATGTTGTGGCCGACGGTCGGCTCGTAAACCTGGGTGCTGCCGAAGGGCACCCGGCTGACGTCATGGACATGTCGTTTTCTGATCAGGCTCTTGCGGCAGAGTGGTTGATTGAAAATGCCACCAACCTTCACGCACAGGTGTACAAACTTCCAGACGAACTCGACAATGAAGTTGCCAGACTCAAGCTTGAGGCGATGGGCGGCTCGCTTGAGGTAATGACGCCGGAGCAAATCGGATACTTGGGCTCGTGGGAGCACGGCACCTGACTCCTCAGCCGAGCTGACCGATCCGAGTAGGTCATCCCAGTTGCTCAAGATGTGTCAGAGCTGATCGATATGTTGAAAAGATGCTTTGTGTCGCTTGCGCAGCAAATAGCTACCCCCTCTGCCACGAGTGTGAGCAATCGTTGAGTTTGGCTTCGGACCGAACCTTGCAGCTCCGTGGTGTGCAATTGAGCGTCATCCCAGTCTTTGCCCACCGAGGGGCCGCCGCACGGTTGGTGCATAACCTCAAGTACCGCAGGTCGATGGCGGCAGCGCGATTACTCGGATCGCTGATGGCAGAGCGTGTACCTCCGGGAACCGACAGTCTCGTTCCGGTGCCGCGAGTACTCGCGAGACGGATCGCATACGGAATCGATCAGACAGGCGTTCTTGCGGAAGTCGTATCTTCGATCACGGGGATACCTGTGCGGCAAGCGTTGCGAGCCAAGCCGTGGGCCAGAAGATCCGCTGGTAAGAATCGATCGGAAAGACCACGCACCGAGTTTGCGTTGATACTCACCCCTTCACACAGCCCGGTTCTTGTCGACGATGTGTGCACCACCGGTGGCACCATCGCGGGCGCCGCAATCGCTCTTGGGCGGTCCACTGCATCGGCGCTCGTAGCTACCTCAGCGGGTAGCATGGAGCAAAGGACCGGCGGCTTCCAAGCGAGAGGAGTGGCGTGACCAGCAGCTATGTGACTGTCCCCAGACCGAGTCATGCTGTGCCGCTTGAGCCCAGATCCTTTTCCAGAATGCCACGTAGCGTGAGATTCCACGCGCGTGGGTGAACCCAGCTACCAAGGGAGATCAAGTGACCATCCGCGTCCACGCCAGGAATATGCAGATCTCGGAAGAGACGAGGACGACTACGGAGGACCGCGTCAAACATGCAACCAGGATTTTCGATGACGGTGGCAATGTCGACGTCGAGTTCACGGAGAAGCACAACCCGAGACAAGCAGATGGTCGATTCAAAGTGGAGATCACATCCACCGCGGCTGGGAATATTGTGCGCATCGAGGCTGAGGCCTCCGAGCTACGAGCGGCTGTTGATTCAGCAGCGGACCGCTACGAGAGGCAGCTGCGGCGGCTCAAGGAACGTCTCGTTCAGAGAAGCAGAAGACGAGACAAAGGTCTCAACCCGCCCATAGAAGCCTCCGATGTAGAACAAGACCGTGGCGCAGTGATCGTCAGGACCAAGAGGTTCGAGATGAAGCCGATGACCGCAGAGGAAGCTGCTTTGCAGATGGAAATGCTCGGACACGAGTTCTTCTTTTTCCTCGACGGAGAGTCTGGCCAGCATTGTGTGGTGTATCACCGACGCGACGGGCATGTAGGACTGATCGAACCGGAATGAGCTGAAGCCACCATGAAAAGATTGCTTGTCGTAGATGACGTACCGCTCTTTCGAGCTGGACTGACATCAGCCCTCAGAGGCGCTGGATATGACGTGGTCGGCGAAGCCGCAGACGGTGAAACCGCCGTTGCACTGGCCGAAACGTCGCAACCAGACATTGTGCTTCTCGATGTCCTGATGCCTGGGATGTCGGGAATCGATGCCCTAGCCAAGATTCGGGCGGTCGCTCCTGAAGCCGCGGTCGTACTTCTCACCGGGTCCGAATCCGAAGAAGACCTCGTTGCTGCAGTCCGGCTTGGTGCAAGAGGCTACATCGTCAAGGACATGCCGTTCGAACAGCTGGTTCTTTCGATAGACAGTGTTGCGGACGGAGGCGCTGCGCTATCTCCAGTCATGGCTGGCAAGCTGTTTGATGTTGCCCGCCAATTTGCACTCCATCACGACCTGCTCGGTGTCCGTAAGCCAACGCTGACAAGTCGAGAGATCGAAGTTCTCGAGTTGGTATCCGATGGCAAGACAAGCAAGCAGATAGGCGATCTTCTTTACATCTCCGAGAACACCGTCAAGAACCACATCCGCAACGTCCTCGACAAACTTGGCCTGCACTCTCGGAACGAAGCGGTGCTGTACGCGGTACGCGAAAGTTTGATAGTCCTGAGATAGGCGCCGCTCGCTGCGCTCGCTCAGAGGACAGACCGTTCGCTTTGCTCTCTTACGGAGGACAGACCGTTCGCTTTGCTCTCTTACGGAGGACAGACCGTTCGCTTTGCTCTCTTACGGAGGACAGACCGTTCGCTTTGCTCCCTCACTATCAGAAGTCCGTCCTCTGTCCTCTGTCCTCTGTCCTCTGCCCCAAGGGGTTCAAGCAAAGCTTTGGCTCCCGTAGTATTCACACCAATGTCTGTATTTGACAAAATCTTGCGTGCCGGCGAGGGAAAACGCCTCAAAGAGCTTGTTCAGCTTGCCGAGCGTGTCAACGCGCTCGAGGCTGACGTTGAGGTGCTCTCCGACGAGGATCTCAAGGCTCGAACGCAGTGGTTCAGAGATCGGCTTGCCGATGGCGAGACCCTCGACGACATCGAAGCTGAGGCGTACGCCACTGTTCGTGAGGCAGCAAAACGTGTGCTCGGCCAGCGCCACTACGACGTTCAGGTTGTTGGGGCAGGAACCTTGCATCGTGGCATGATCGCTGAGCAGAAGACAGGCGAGGGAAAGACACTTGTTTCTACGATGCCTGCGTACCTCAACGCGCTGTCAGGCAAGGGTGTCCATGTCATCACAGTCAACGATTATCTCGCCGCCCGTGACGCGGCGTGGATGGGCAACATCCATCGATTTCTCGGCCTCGAAGTAGGTCTCATCCAGGCGTGGATGACACCCGAGGAGCGCCGTCCCGCGTACGCAGCGGATATCACCCACGGGACGAACAACGAATTCGGCTTTGACTACCTCAGAGACAACATGACCATGAATCCCGAGCACATGGTGCAACGGGGGCGGGCGTTCGCAATTGTGGATGAGGTCGACTCGATCCTGATCGATGAGGCGCGGACACCTTTGATCATTTCTGGACGCGTCGGAGAAACGGGCAAGTGGTATTCCGAGTTTGCCAAGATCGCATCACGTCTCCGTATTGAAGATCACTACGAGGTCGATGAGAAGAAGCGTCAGGTTGTGACCACCGAAGCCGGTGTCACCCGCGTTGAAAAGATGATGAACGTGGAGAACCTGTACGACCACGCAAACGTTGACTTCATTCACCACCTTGATGTTGCTCTGAAGGCCAAGACGCTCTATCAACGCGACGTCGACTATCTCATCCGCGGCGGACAGGTAATGATTGTCGACGAATTCACCGGACGTGTTCTTGAAGGTCGGAGGTACTCAGAAGGCCTCCACCAGGCAATCGAGGCCAAAGAGGGCGTTGCGATCAAGGAAGAGAACCAGACTCTCGCGACGATTACGCTCCAGAACTATTTCCGCATGTATGACAAGCTCTCTGGCATGACCGGTACCGCCATCACTGAGGAGGGCGAGTTTGTCGAGATCTATGGACTTGAGGTTGTTGTCATCCCAACCAACCAGCCGATTGGACGCGTGGACCAGCCGGATCTCGTCTACGTCGATGAGGAAAACAAGTTCCAAGCGGTGGCCAACGACATCATCGAACGCCACGAATATGGTCAACCAATCCTTGTGGGAACGGTTTCCATCGAGAAGTCTGAGAGGCTTGCAGATGCGCTGACACGCCGCGGCATCCCATTCGAGGTGCTGAACGCCAAGCAGCATGAAAGGGAAGCCCACATCATTGCCCAGGCCGGCATGCCTGGCGCAATCACGGTTGCCACGAACATGGCTGGTCGTGGAGTCGACATCGCACTCGGAGGAAACGCCGAGCAACTCGCGGCAGCTGCGCTTCGTAAACAGGGTATCGAGACGACCGAACCGTCGTACGCCAAGCAGCTTAAGGAGCTGACAACCGAGTTTTCGATTGAAACGGAAAAGAACAGGGAAAAGGTGCTCGAGGCTGGCGGGTTGTACGTCCTTGGTACCGAACGTCATGATTCTCGACGCATTGACAACCAGCTTCGGGGACGATCCGGAAGACAAGGCGATCCAGGTGAGAGCCGGTTCTACTTATCTCTTCAGGATGATCTCATGCGCAGGTTCGCAAACGACCGTGTTGCATCAATAATGTCTCGGCTCAAGATTCCGCCGGACGTCCCAATCGAAGCCAAGATGGTCTCCAAATCGATCGAGCGAGCGCAACGTCAGGTCGAGGGTCAGAACTTCGAAATCCGAAAGAACGTTCTGAAGTACGACGAGGTAATGAACACACAGCGAAAGATCGTCTATCGCTGGCGGAATCAGATCCTTGAAGGCGACAACACACAAGAGTTGCTTGGCGAATGGCGAAGCGAAGTCGTTGAGAGCACCGTGCTACAGATTGTCGGAGACGTCGACGCGTTCGACTGGGATTGGGATGAGTTGTCGGTTCGCATGAGTGCGTTGTACGACACCGCCATCTCAAAGTCGATGTTTGAAAACCCTGAGGATGTCGATGCCAATGAACTCGTGGACATGTTCCTCGAGGAGTCCGCACGCGCATACGAAAAGCGTGAAGCCGATCTCGGCGTCGATGTTGTGAGGGCTCTTGAACGTTCGGTGGTCCTGTCGGTCATCGACAACAAGTGGCGCGAGCATCTCGCTGAGATGGATTACCTGCGCTCGGGTATCGGTCTGAGGGCGATGGGGCAGCGCGACCCACTCGTCGAGTATCAGCGAGAAGGTTTTCTGTTCTTCGAGGACTTTGTCGAATCAACAAAATCTGATGCAATCAGGTACATGTTCCACGTTGAGATCGCGGCTGCAAGCCCGCAGCCTGCGGCGAGCGGAGTGACGACGTCGAGTGCAAAGTCAGACGGAACGACCCGTCGGCAGGTTCAACGCACCGGCGAGAAGATCGGCCGCAATGATGACTGCCCCTGCGGGAGCGGCAAGAAGTACAAGCGCTGTCACGGCGCACCCGGTGCGGAACCGCTTCCCGCATCGGCATAGGTCTGCTGGCGAGTAATCGGCCAGAACCGGTCTCCCCGAAGCCCTGACCGCCTGAACCGACTCTCTGGGTACCCTCTCTGCCATGGAACCAGTTGAACTTCGTGCGATCGTTGCTGACCTCGCTTCGCGCCTTGAAGACGCCAGGACGTTCCTTGACGTGGAGGGGAAAGAGGCTGAGCTTGTGGACCTTCGTGAGATCGTGTCGGAGCCCGACTTGTGGGATGACCAAGACCGAGCACGAAGTGTTACGAGCAAACTCTCCCATCACGAAGGCATCATCAAGCATGTCGCCGATCTCGACCGAGCCGTGGAAGATCTCGGTGTGCTTCTTGGAATGGCGGTCGATGAGTCTGACGCAGAGGCCTTCGTTGAGGTCGAACGAGAACTCGGTGTGCTTGCGGCAGACCTTGCGCTGCTCGAGCGCGAATCACTGTTTTTTGGACCGTACGACGACCGCCCTGCGATCCTCACCGTTTCCGTTGGAGCCGGAGGCGTTGATGCCCAGGATTGGGCAGAAATGCTCCTTCGCATGTATCACCGCTACATCGAGCGGTCAGCCTTCACTTTTGAGGTTGACGAATATCAAGAAGGGGAGGAGGCAGGTATTAAGTCTGCCACTCTCACAATCCGAGGCGAGAACGCCTACGGCACCTTCGAATCCGAACGGGGAACGCACAGACTGGTCCGGATAAGCCCGTTTGACTCCCAAGCGAGGCGACACACCGCGTTTGCCGGCGTTGATGTGATTCCACAGGTCGATGTCGAAGACATGGAGATTGATGTCGAAGACCTGCGGATTGACACCTATCGAGCATCTGGTGCGGGTGGTCAGCACATCAACAAGACAGACTCAGCTGTGCGAATCACCCACCTTCCGACAGGGATTGTGGTTTCGTGCCAGGCAGAGCGGTCCCAGATGCAAAATAAGGCCAAAGCAATGCAGCTGCTCGTTGCTCGCCTCGCCGAACAAGCCAGACGGGAGCAGGCCGAGAAGGTCGCATCGATCCGAGGCGAGAAGCACGAGGCTGGTTGGGGTCGTCAGATCCGGTCCTATGTTCTTCAGCCGTACCAGATGGTCAAAGACCTACGAAGCGACTTCGAGATCGGCAACATCCAAGCCGTTCTCGACGGCGACATTGATGGCCTCATCGATTCCTACCTCCAGTGGCGCCGAGCCGAAATGTACGAGGCATAGGCAGAGGACAGATCGGTCGCTTTGCTCCCTTACGGATGACAGATCGGTCGCTTTGCTCCCTTACGGATGACAGACAAGTCGTTTTGCTCCGCTGGAACGGTAGGCGCAAGGCGGCCTTCTGTCCTCTGTCCTCTGTCCTCCGTCGCCCGCTCGTAATCCGCTGGTTTATTGGAAGCGCCACTACGCTTTCGCTTGGCTGGGATATGGGCCCCGACAACAGCCATTCTTGGATTTTTACAGATGATCAAACTCGAAAACGTTACAAAGACCTACCCAGGGGGGACGGTCGCCGTCAAGGACGCCACGCTTGAGATTGCCAAGGGCGAGTTTGTGTTTCTTGTTGGTGCGTCGGGTTCGGGGAAGTCGACGCTGATTCGACTCATCATGCGGGAAGAGCAGCCAACGAACGGCGACATCTGGGTCGCAGGAAAACATGCATCCGACCTTCCAAGCTGGAAAGTGCCTCATCTCCGTCGCTCCATCGGGACCGTCTTCCAGGATTTCAAGCTGCTTCCTACGAAGACCGTGTACGAAAACGTCGCTTTCGCAATGGAGGTCACTGGCAAGCACCGCACGGTCATTCGAAACCAGGTTCCCCAGGTGCTGAAGCTCGTGGGGCTCTCAACAAAGGCCGATCGGCTGCCGCGTCAGCTCTCCGGTGGTGAGCAGCAGCGAGTTGCTGTGGCACGAGCCTTTGTGAATCGGCCACTCATTCTGCTCGCGGATGAGCCGACAGGAAACCTCGACCCTGCGACCTCCGTTGGCATTATGCGGATCCTCGACCGGATCAATCGCACCGGAACCACTGTGGTGATGGCAACACACGACCACGCCATCGTTGATGCCATGCGAAGACGGGTAGTTCAGATTGATCGCGGACGGATTACCCGCGATGAGTCCAGGGGCATCTACGAAACTCAGGCTCAGCCGAGCGTGCCAGTGACCACTGAGGTGCGGACCGTTGTCGAAGAATTCGGTGGTGAAGAACTCAACGATGAGTCTCCTGTTGACTCCGTCGTCACCGAAGTGGATGACTTGGGCACCGCTGAAGCGGTTGCGTACGACCTGCTACGCAGCATTGATGAAGCTCCGGAACCATTGGTTGCCGACGAGATTTTCAAGGGCTCCGAAGAGTCAGACATGTCCTACGACATGGACTCCGCTGAAACCGAGAACGATTCGACGGACGGTGGCGCATGACCCGGATCAGCTACATGTTCAAAGAGGCGATATCGAACCTTGGACGCAACGCGCTTGTGGTGCTCGGCGCCATCCTCGCAGTCTTCATCTCTCTCACCCTCACTTTTGGAACTCTCGTATTCGGAGAGGTCGTCAGAGTCAATACGCTCCAGTGGGCCCAGGATGTACGCGTCATAGCCTTCCTTCAGGACGACATGACATCTCAGGACACAATCGAACTCCAAGGGGAGATTGCATCATGGGACCAGGTCTCAGATGTGTTCTTCGTCTCGAAGACCGGTGCCTACGAGGAGGCACTCGTTCTGTTCGCAAACAACGACGCCATGTTGTCGGTCGTCGAACAGAACCCCGACCTCCTTCCCGCTTCTCTGCGTGTGCAACCCGTCGATCCCGAGGACTACGACATCATCGTGACACGCCTGTTGTCAACACCAGGAGTGGACAAAGTTCAAAGCGCTGATGACGCGATCGACGCGATGATTGCACTGAGGGATGGGCTTCAGCTCATGTTTTGGGTGTTGGCCGTTGCGCTTGGCGGCGCGGCCGTTGCCTTGATCGCCAACACGATCCACATGGCTATCTATGCGCGCCGCGAGGAGATCGAGATCATGCGACTCGTCGGCGCGAGCAACTGGTTTGTGCGAACTCCCTTCCTCATTGAAGGGGCTCTCGAAGGTTTCTTCGGGGGAGCACTTGCTGTCACGTTCGTCGTGGTTGCTCAACAGCTGTCTGTTGACCGATTACAGGATCTGCCCGATTGGATCAATCTGGCAATTAACAATGACTTCCTCATCAAGCAGGGCGCGCTGGTTCTGCTGTTCGGAGTGGCCGCCGGTTTGATCGGTAGTTCTTTGAGCCTCGCAGTCCACCGCACCTTGCGCTCGTGATTCGCAAACTCGCTGTTTTCGCGCTCGCGTCCGGTCTCCTGGTTTCCCTATCTGTACCGGCAACCGCAGGCGACCTTGAGAACGATCTCGGACAAGTGAGGACACGGATAGCCGCTCTGAGAGCCGAACTTTCAGGTGTCGAGACGACTCGCACCCCAATCGTGGCCGAGGTGCTTGCTGCGCAAGACGCCCTTGACGCGCTTGAGCTTGAGGCGGCTACGGCATTAGAGGCTCGCGATGCTGCGGAAGCCGAGACGATCGAGACGGAGGCGCGCCTGACAGCGGTCCGAAACGAGCTTGCTATTCGGTTCATTCACCTTGCCGAGCTGCGATCAGATGTTGCGTCAACGAGGGCGGAGGCCGAGGCTTGGGCTGTTGAGGCGTACGTCCGTGGCGGGATGGCGGAACCAGCAATCGCGTTCGCGGCACCGGCGCTCGCGGATATTGCAGTCGGAGTGGCATACCTCGAGGTTCTCACGGGGATGAGTTCGAGTGTTGCTGACCGGCTTCAAACCGTTGTTGACGCTGAGGCGGAAGAAGAAGCCAAGGTGATCGCCGTTGAGGCACAGATCGAGGCCGAGGTTGCGGAACTGGGGCGAGTGCGAGCGGCGTTGGAATCAGCTCTCGTTCGACTTGACTCGACGCGAGCTGAGCTTGAAACGCAGGCCAAAGAGCAAGAAGGAAGGCTTGCGAGTCTCGACCAAGAGATCGAGCACTTTGAGAGTGACATTGAGGCGCTCGCTCGCGAGGAGTCGTCCATCAAGGCAGCGATCTACGCCGCATCCAATCCCATATCGAGTTCCCCAGGGCAACTCGTCAGGCCCGTCCCAGGGGCTGTGTCATCTGGGTTCGGGAACCGCGTCCATCCGATCTCGGGAGTTGTGAAGATGCACAACGGCGTCGACATGAACGCGTCTCACGGAGATTCCATCGTCGCAGCCGAGGACGGCGTCGTAATCCTTGCTGGCGTCAAAGGCGGTTACGGCAACACGGTCATGATCGACCACGGTGGAGGCATGGTGACGCTGTACGCCCACCAGTCAGCCATTGGCGTGACCGTTGGTCAGACGGTGACCCAGGGCCAGACCATCGGCAGGATCGGATCAACAGGTCAGTCGACAGGCCCTCACCTGCACTTCGAGGTAAGAATCAACGGCGTACCCAAGAACCCCGTCAATTACTGGTAGAGATTCCAGGGTTAGCCAGCCGCAGGGGATTGCGTCGCTGACAGGACCACTATTGGTGGGCTGCGATGTAGCCTCGCTGGCATGACGGGACGCAAAGTTGTTGCATCGAATCGGAAAGCACGGTTCAACTATGAGATTCTTGACACCTTTGAGGCAGGCATGGTCTTGCTCGGATCAGAGGTGAAGTCTCTGCGCGCCGGTCAAGCACAACTCAAGGATGCGTACGCGGACATACGCGGGGGAGAGGTGTGGCTGACAAATGCCCATATCTCGCCGTATCAGTTCGCTGAGAACGGTGGACACGAGCCTGAAAGACCCCGCAAGCTGTTGTTGCACCGTCGTGAGATCGAGCGCCTCTTTGCACGGATCCGTGAAGAGGGCCTCACGTTGGTTCCGATTCAGATTTACTTCAAAGAAGGAAAGGCCAAGGTCGAACTTGGCTTAGGCAAGGGCAAGAAGTCCCACGACAAGCGTCAATCGATCGTGGAGCGCCAACAAAAGCGCGAGATGGCACGGGCTCAAAGCCACCGGCGCTAGTCGTGCAGGCCCAGGACCCTAGGTTTTCCATCTGGTCGAGCAGGCTTTGGACTTGTGCGAGTTCCAGCAGACCAGTCGTCCTGAGCAGGACTTCGCCGTCCCCATCGGTGACAACCCAGAATGGGAACGCTGAGACGCCCATCTTGATCGCCGCATCCGAGTTTGCATCAACGACAACTGGGAACGGGAACTGACTTTCGGCGAGGTAGGCCTCGAGCGGGTTACCTCTCGAAGGATCGATGTTGGTTGAAACGGTCACAAACTCAGTCTCATAGTCGTCCGAAACGGTGGGGTACCAATCCGTCAGAAGCGGCAATTCCTGCTGGCAGAACGGACACCAGTGCGCCCAGATCATCCAGATTCGCTTGGTTCCGTCAGCTGGGTCAAATGACACGGTTTCCGCCGTGTACGCATCCACACCTTCGATTGGCCCCAATGTCATGCCAACGGCGCCGTCTTGAGTCGTCCTGTCAAACCTTGGGAGGTATCCGGGTGGCGCCGAAGCCGCTGGTGAATCGAGTGCGCTCGACCCGCCACCTTCTACTTGCGGAGCGCTGGCTGCTTCCTCAATGCTGCCCGAAACAGCTGCGAGATCATCTGATAATGCCGAAACCGAATCGTCGATCGACCCAAGCTGGGCTTGCATGGCCTCGATCTCGCTCTTTGTGTCGTTCATCGAACTGATCAAGAAAACCTGTGCTGTGACAAGGGTGAGCACAATGATGGACAACATGACCGCCATGCCGACCGCCCATCGCCTCTCGGCCGCAGTCTTGACTGGCTGAGACGGCATCTCGGGTGAGGTCACTTGAGGGTCTTGAGGCTGCCCGATGCCGATGTCGTCCATGAAGTTGAGGCTAACGGGGGTGAGGTATTCGTGTGCGATGTCTCAGGCGGCCGGTACCCTGAGGGCAGTGGATGTGTACAACACATGCCCCTTGCGGGGGTGACATGGTTTCGACCGTGGGCGTTGATGCGTCGGAAGCGAGCCGAGGTCGCCGGAGTCCTCGTTAAAGAGCCGGTACAAAAATAAGTGCAGACAACGAAAGTTACGCACTGGCAGCGTAGATAAACGCTCCTGTCCTACCGGAGGGAACCCACCTCGCCGGATCAGGGCAATGCAAAGTGGGATGCCCCCGCCGGGGTTCCAGGACCGGCGGGGTAAGACAATTCTGGATAGGGCACAGGGTTGCTTGCCGGCAGGGTCCCAGTGCTTCGAAATTTTCCTGCTGGCTGCGCTCGGAGATGCCGGCGCTGAAATCTTGCGGGACGGGGGTTCGATTCCCCCCACCTCCACTAGCCGATGCCTCCGGAACCCCGGAGGCATCGTCGCGCAAAGCAGAAGAGGGGCGTTGCCTCGCCCTAGAGCTGCGAGGGCTCGATGTCGGTATCTGAAGCTCCGTAGAGGCGTTGGCGTTCGGCGGGATCCATCGCCTTTGCAGGAAGGAACGCAGCCGTGAGAACCGCCCCAATGAGTGCAACGACAGCTGCGACCCACACGGCTGTTGTCATCCCATCGACGAATGCCTGATTCGCAGCCGCGACCAGTGGAGCACCCGCTTCGCCAAGCCGACTCGCTACTGCGAACGCACCTCCGATTGAGTCACCTGCGATCTCTGCGGCCTCAGGAGGTAGCACCCCAACGATCGGCGCCATCGCCGAACTGTACGAAGAGGCAAGCACGCTGCCGAGAACCGCGACGCCCAGTGCTCCGCCAATCTGCCGCGTTGTGTCGTTCATCGCAGAACCCACTCCAGCTTTGGCCAGAGGGACGGAGCACATGATCGACTCTGTTGCTGGTGCCATTGCGGCCCCCATTCCGACCCCCAAAAAGCTCAGAGTGATCGCTATGTGACCGTAACCCGAGTTGATGTCAAGAGTTGCTAGCCACGCCATTGCGCCAGCGACGACGGTCAGTCCGGCTGCCACAACGACCTTGGACCCGAGTCGCTCCACGGTTCGTGCTGCGACCGGTGCGGCAATGATCATCGTCGCGATTGGCATGATCCGAATGCCAGCCTCGAGGGGTGAGAACAAGAGCACGAACTGCATGTATTGGGTAAGCATGAACACCGTTCCGAACATGGCGAAAAACACGAGGGCGATCGCCCCACTGGCGGCGCTGAATCGAGGGTTCTTAAAGAACTCCAACCGCAGCATCGGGTGCTCCGATTGGCGCTCCCACCAGAAGAAGGCTCCCAAGAGAACGGTTGCGAGCGCAAAGCCGATCAACGTCGCTGCGTCAAGCCATCCGTTGCTTGGCGCCTCAATGATCGAGTAGACGAGGCCGACGAGGCCCGCTATCGAGAGAAGCGCGCCGATCGGGTCGAGAGGAGTTGCTGTTGGGTCTTTCGATTCGGGGACAAGGGCGAATCCCAAGAGGATTGCGACGCCCACGATGAAGATATTGATGAGGAAGATTGAGCCCCACCAGTAGTGCTCGAGCAGCCAGCCTCCGAGCGCTGGTCCGATAACAATTCCGAGCCCAGCGACCGCCGCCCACGCAGCGATAGCTCTTCCTCGTTCAGCCCCCGTGAAGATGTTCGTAATGATCGACAATGTCGAAGGCATGATGAGGGCGCCGCCGACCCCCATGAGCGAGCGGGCGATGATGAGCGCGTCAGCGGAACCTGCGAACGCAGCGAAGACAGACGCAGCACCGAAAATCACCAAACCCGCATTGAGCGCCAGCTTCCTTCCGAACCTGTCGCCGAGTGCGCCCATGGTGAGGAGCAACCCCGCAAACACAAGGACGTATGAGTCGACCATCCACTGCAGTTGGCTCGCTGATGCGTCAAGTTCGCGAACCAGAGTCGGCAGAGCGACGTTGAGGATGGTGTTGTCAAGACCGATGATGACGAGACTCAGCGAGAGAACCGCAAGCGTCAGCCAACGCCGCCGGTGAATGGTTTCGCTGTCGATGTTGTGTCCTTTGTTCGGGAAAGCCGAACGCTACCGTAACCGAGGTGCGGTTCGGGCAGTTGTGAAATCTTCTGCAAAGCCGCACGCTCGAAAGCGATGAACGATCCCTCGGTAGGCCCGGACCAATAGTTGACAACCCCCCCCATGGAGATCAGTTCTTGATGAACGACCAGCGGGAATCCGCACGACTCGGACCGCAACAGAGGGCTCGCGATCTCAAACGCATGACCTCGGAGGTATTCGATGTCGTCGTGATCGGGGGAGGCGTAACGGGTACCGGAACAGCTTTAGACGCGGTGACGAGGGGGCTCTCGACCGCTCTGATCGAGCAGCGTGACTATGCCAGTGGCACTTCGAGCCGGTCGAGCAAACTGCTTCATGGCGGCCTGAGGTATCTCGAGCAGATGAACTTCAAATTGGTCGCCGAGGCATTGCGTGAGCGCAACCTCATGCTCAACCGGCTGTGTCCCCATCTCGCAAGACCGGTCTCGTTCCTGTACCCACTCCAACATCGTGTGTGGGAGCGGGCCTATGTCGGGGCGGGGATCATGCTCTACGACATGATGGCCTCTGCAGCCCGCACGCCGATGCCGCATCATCGCCACCTTTCGAAGAAGAACGCCCTTGCTCTTGCACCGTCGCTTGATGAGGATTCGCTGGTTGGCGGAATTGTCTACTGGGACGCCCAGGTCGACGACGCCCGCCACACGATGAACCTCGCTCGCACCGCCGAACACCACGGTGCCGCGTTAGCGCCGAGCGCGAGAGCGACCGGATTTGCCATGGAGGGCGACCGAGTGGTCGGTGTCGAGGTTCGGGACCTTGAGTCTGGCGAAGAGTTGTTCGTACGAGCACGACATGTAATCAACACGACCGGCGTGTGGGTTGACCAAGTTCAGAGCCTGGCTGGCCGTGACAGGAACGACATTCGTGCCTCGAAAGGTGTGCACCTCGTTGTGCCTCGGGATCGGATTCGAGGCGAAACCGGGATGATTCTGCGGACAGATCAGAGTGTGCTCTTCGTGATCCCGTGGAACCATCATTGGATTATTGGTACGACTGATACCGATTGGAACCTTGACTTGGCCCATCCAGCGGCCAGCCAGGCCGACATCGACTACCTCCTCGACAATGTCAACAAGGTGCTTGCCGAACCGCTGACCGAAGACGACGTCGAAGGTGTATACGCCGGGCTGCGACCACTGATGAGCGGCGAATCAGAAGCAACGAGCAAGGTCAGCAGGGAGCACCTCGTCCTTGATTCGGCTCCTGGGCTGACCTCTGTCGTCGGTGGAAAGTACACGACGTACCGGGTGATGGCGAGCGACGCCGTCGATCGGGCCGCTTCGGCCCTCACCATGGAAGTTCCCACATCAACGACGAAACATGTTCGATTGGTCGGTGCTGATGGATATGAAGGTCTCTGGGACGATCGTGAGCGACTCGCACCGGACCTCGGTCTTGACATTTCGCGCACCGAGCACCTTCTCCGGCGGTACGGAACGCTTGTTCACCAAGTCTTCGACGTTATCCGAGGGAATCCAGTTCTTGCAGAGCCGATGGCAGGTGCCGAGCAGTATCTGGCGGTCGAGCTCGTCTATGCCGCGTCCCACGAGGGTGCGCTGCATCTTGACGACGTGCTGACGCGACGGACGCGAATCTCGATCGAGACCGCCGACCGAGGTGTCATGTCGGCGAGGCCTGCGGCAGTGCTGATGGGCAAGGTTCTGGGGTGGGATGAGATCACCATCGACCGCGAAGTAGATCACTATCTCGCTCGCGTCGCTGCCGAGCTTGACTCCCAGGAACAACAAGATGACCACACCGCCGATGCGGCCAGGCTCGGTGCCCCCGATGTACGCATGGATGGCAGGTGACGAGCAGCGGCGAGATGATCTGCACCTGCTCGATGACACAACCTAGACCGGTCAGCTCTTGCTGCGAACGGTCATCTGTTCGCGGTGAGCGGTGTCGTGAATGCCGCGTGGCGCGGCATTCACGACGTTGGATCTGTGGGCGTTAACCGAACCCGAGGGCCGCGGCGGGTTCGACATAGGCGGTTCCAAGGGCATTGGCCACCGCCTCGTGTGTCACTTGGCCCGCTGCGACATTGATACCGCCGACGAGATCTGGCATGCGCTCGACGGCGACCTTGGTTCCGTCAGCGAGCGCCCGAACGTAGGGCAATGTCGCGTTGGAGAGTGCCTTCGAAGATGTGTGCGGAACAGATCCGGGAATATTCCCAACGGCGTAGTGGACAATCTCGTCAATGACGTATGTCGGTTCGCGATGAGTCGTCTCTCTGCTTGTCTCGAAGCATCCACCTTGGTCGATGGAGATGTCGACCACCACAGACCCGGCCTCCATGACACCAAGCATCTCACGATCGATGACAATCGGCGCTCGATCCCCAGCGACAAGAACAGCGCCAACAACGAGGTCTGCTGTGCTGATCCATTCCGTGACAGCAGCCTTCGTAGAGAACTCGGTGGTGACTCGTGATCCCCATTGGCGGTGGACATGTTCCAGTGCTCCGATGTTGACGTCAAGAACCACGACGCGTGCACCTAGTCCGACTGCGACATCGACCGCGTTCAAGCCAGCGGCACCTGCGCCGATCACCACGACCCGCCCCTGCGGCACGCCAGCATGCCCACCGAGGAGTACGCCCTTTCCACCGTTGGGAGCCATGAGGTAGAACGCTCCGACCTGAGTAGACAGACGTCCAGCGATGTGGCTCATCGGTGCGAGAAGTGGCAATGACCCGCCCGAAACCACGGTTTCATAAGCAACGCAGGTGGCCCCAGAAGCCACAAGGCCCTCGGCGACTTTGGGGTAGGCAGCGAGGTGGAGGTAGGTGAAGATCGTGTGGTCGGGAGTCAGCATCGCGATCTCGGAAGCCTGCGGCTCCTTGACGTGGACAATCAGCTGTGCGGCTTCGAACACATCTTCTGCTGAGTCCAAAATTATGGCACCAGCCTCTTCGAATGCCTCGTCCGGTGCGCCAGCACCGGCACCAGCTCCTGATTGGACGAACACGGGATGTCCACGGAGCACGAGATCGTGAGCAGCACCAGGCTGGATCGCGACTCGCCGCTCGTCAGGCTTGATCTCTGCGATAACTCCGATGTTCATCGGACCTCCGTTGTCCGTATGTGAGGTGTACTCCAGCATTGTGATAGCTGGTGCCCATGTTTGATTCGTATCTGCGATTCCCGTTACACGAAACAAGCCCTGCAAGATCCTCGGACATGATCGAAGATCCCCTCGTGCGGCTTCAAACCATATCCCGATTTTGTATGGTGTGCATGTGGCAGGATGGGGTACACGGTTAACCCACCACCGAATGTGAAGGAGACAAGGGATGAGTCGAGTCGTGCGCGCAGCAATTCTCCAGACAGAGTGGACCGGTGACAAGGAGTCCATGATCGAGCTGCATGAGAAATATGCTCGAGAGGCCGCAGCTGACGGCGCCAAGGTCATCTGCTTCCAGGAGCTGTTCTACGGACCATATTTCTGTCAGGTTCAAGACATCGAGTACTACGACTACGCAGAGGCGATCCCAGACGGTCCGACAACCAAGCGCTTCCAAGCACTGGCCAAAGAACTCGGCATGGTGATGGTGCTCCCTATGTACGAGAGGGAGATGGCGGGATTCCTCTACAACACGGCCGCCGTGATTGACTCCGACGGCACCTACCTCGGCAAGTACCGCAAGCACCACATTCCGCACGTTGGGGGCTTCTGGGAGAAGTTCTACTTCCGTCCCGGAAACGACGACTTTCCTGTTTTCGACACTGCGGTCGGCAAGGTTGGCGTCTACATTTGCTACGACCGCCACTTCCCAGAGGGCTGGCGTGCTCTCGGGCTCAACGGTGCAGAGATCGTGTTCAATCCGTCCGCAACAAGCCGGGGACTTTCCTCATACCTATGGCAACTCGAACAGCCAGCGTCCGCCGTTGCGAATATGTATTACGTCGGGGCGATCAACAGGGTCGGAGTTGAAGATCTCGGCGACAACGATTTTTATGGAACCTCGTACTTCGCCGACCCTCGCGGTCAATTCGTTGGCGATACCGCATCCGACACCGATGCCGAACTCATTGTCCGCGACCTCGATCTTGACTTGATCGAGGAGGTTCGCAACACGTGGGCGTTCTACCGGGACCGCAGGCCTGATGCCTACGGGCCCCTTGTCAAGGGATAGGCAAAATGGGTATTCACGCCGAACTCACCGAGCGCACGCGCGCAGTCATGCCGTCGTGGCTTGCGTTGTACTACGACGAGCCGATTGCTATCGACAGAGGCGAAGGCAGGACGGTCTGGGATCTCGAGGGCAACGAGTACCTCGACTTCTTCGGTGGCATCCTCACAACCATGACCGCCTACTCGCTTCCTGAGGTGACGGCTGCGATAACCGAGCAAGCGGCCAAGGTGCTTCACACCTCGACGCTGTACCTGAACCAGCCGATGATTGAGCTTGCGGAAATGGTCGCAGAGATGTCAGGCATCCCTGATGCGCGGGTGTTCTTTACACCTTCTGGATCCGAAGCGAACGATGCAGCGATGCTACTCGCAACGTCCTATCGCAAATCCAACCAGGTGCTCGCCCTCCGCAACAGCTATCACGGGCGAAGCTTCACGGCCATTGCGCTAACGAGCCATCGTTCGTGGTCGCCAACCAGCTACTCGGGTCTGAATGTGCACTATGTGCAAGGGCCATACAAGAAGCGGAGTCCCTACGCCCATCTCGATGATGACGCATTCACCGAGGCAGCAGTCGCGGACCTCCAGCAGGTCATCGACATGATGACATCGGGCGATGTGGCGGCGATGATTGCTGAACCAATCCAGGGAGTTGGGGGATTTGCGACGCCACCAGATGGCTTCTTCAAGGCGTTCAAGGACGTGCTTGATGAGTACGGCATTCTCTTTGTTTCAGACGAGGTTCAGACAGGGTGGGGTCGAACCGGCGAGCACATGTGGGGCTATCAGGCCCACGGCATCACTCCGGACATCATGACGTTCGCAAAGGGCATGGGAAACGGACTTTCTATCGGCGGTGTGGTTGCCCGACCAGAAATCATGAATTGCATCGGTGCGAACTCGATTTCCACGTTCGGTGGGAACCCTCTTGCGAGCGCGGGTGCGCTGGCGAATCTCAAATATCTGGTGGAGAACGATCTCCAGGGCAATGCTCTGAAGCAGGGTTCACGCCTCTACGAGAGCCTTCTCCCTGTATCTGAGGAGACTCCCTGGATCTTCGAGCTTCGGGGCAAGGGTCTCATGCTTGCCATCGAGACAGCGGAACCAGGAACAGGCAAACCCGACAGCACGAGGGCAGGTCGCCTTCTCGAAGAGTGCAAGCAACGAGGCCTCCTCATCGGAAAGGGAGGTCTCTACGGAAACGTGCTTCGAATCGCTCCGCCGCTTTCGGTGACAGAGCAAGAAATCGACACCGCTGCTGAGATCATTACCGCAGCCGTATCGGCAATCGACTGAGAATCAAGGAGGACTAGGTATGAAGACGCTCATCTCAGGTGGCACCGTCATCACGGCCATCGACATCACAGCGGCCGATGTGCTGATCGAAGACGAAACGGTGGTCGCGATCGCTGCGCCAGGCTCACATTCGTGGGGCGACGACGCAGACAAGGTCATCGACGCTACTGGAAAGTACGTTGTTCCCGGCGGGGTTGATCCTCATACCCATATGGAGCTTCCGTTCGGAGGCACCTTCGCCTCGGACAACTTCGAATCCGGCACGCGGGCCGCAGCCTGGGGCGGAACCACCACCATTGTCGATTTTGCGGTCCAGACCAAAGGCGAAAGCCTCCTCGGAGGGTTCGACGTCTGGATGGCCAAGGCGGAAGGCGAGTGCGCCATCGACTACGGATTCCACATGATCGCAGGCGACATCAACGACGAGTCTCTTGCTGAAATGGACACGCTGATCGAAAGAGGCGTGACGTCGTTCAAGTTGTTCATGGCGTACCCTGGCGTCCTTTATTCAGACGACGGGGCCATCCTGCGTGCGATGCAGAAGGCAGCACAGACAGGCACCCTGATCATGATGCACGCAGAAAATGGAATGGCAATTGACGTCCTTCGCGCCCAAGCGCTCGAGCGAGGGGAGACGGACCCTGTCCACCACAGCATCACAAGACCTGCCATCACCGAGAGCGAAGCTGTGCACAGGGCGATCAAGCTCGCGGAACTTGCCGGCGCACATCTCTACATCGTCCATATGTCGGCCAAGGAAGGGGTCGCTGAGGTTGCAGATGCCAGAGACAAGGGACTTCCCGTCTTTGGAGAGACCTGTCCGCAGTACCTGTTCCTCAGTATTGAGGATCACCTCGACGCACCAGGGTTCGAGGGTGCGAAATACGTGTGCTCCACACCGATCAGAGCGAAGGCTGAAGGGCATCAGGACGCGCTGTGGATGTACCTCGCAACGAATGACCTCCAGGTCGTTTCGACAGACCACTGCCCATTCTGCATGGATGACCACCACGTCTATGGAACCCAGAAGAAGCTTGGGCTCGGGGATTTCACGGCGATTCCGAACGGTCTTCCAGGCGTCGAGGACCGTTTTCAGCTGATCTACCACGGGGGGGTCGTTGGCGGCAGGATCGATCTGAACCGTTGGATAGAACTGTGTGCCACAGCACCAGCGAAGCTGTTCGGCCTGTATCCAAAGAAGGGCACAATTGCGGTTGGATCAGATGCGGACATCGTCGTCTTTGACCCAGGTGTTTCTTGGACGAAATCCGTCGACCAGCATCACATGGATGTTGATTACTCGGCGTACGAGGGCATGGAAGTGAAGGGCAAAGTCGAAACGGTCCTGCTCCGTGGCAAGGTCATCATCGAAGACGACCAGTATCTCGGTTCCAAGGGCGACGGGGCTTATCTGCCCCGCGAACGCATGTCCGTCCACCACTGACAGATAGTTTGGAGACCACATGAAACAGATCAATCACATCATCGGTGGGCAGGAAGTCGTTTCCACGTCAGGGCGTACATCCGAGGTGTTTAACCCTGCGACCGGCGAGGTGACTGGCTTGGTTGGTCTCGCGACTGTCGACGAAGTCGATTTGGCAGTCGGAGTTGCCAAAGCTGCGTTCGAATCGTGGAAACACACATCACTGGCACGACGCACGGCTGTGATGTTCAAGTTTCGGGATCTCGTTGATCAGTACCAGCATGATTTCGCCGCGAGGCTGACAGCAGAACACGGCAAGGTGCTGTCCGATTCGCTAGGAGAGGTGAGGCGCGGTCTTGAAAACATCGAGTATGCATGCGGACTCTCTGAGCACCTGAAAGGCGAGTTCTCTCAGGAGGCCTCAACGGACATCGATGTCTACTCGGTGCGCCAACCCCTCGGCGTCGTTGCAGGAATCACCCCCTTCAACTTCCCAGTGATGGTCCCGATGTGGATGTACCCGAACGCGATCGCTGCTGGGAATTCATTCATACTCAAGCCATCGGAGAAGGACCCGAGCGTCAACGAACTCGCGGCCGAACTGCTCAGCCAAGCCGGCCTGCCAGACGGCGTCTTCAACATCGTTCAAGGCGACAAGGTTGCGGTCGATCGAATTCTTGAGCACCCCGATATCGCAGCGGTCTCGTTCGTTGGGTCGACGCCGATTGCGAGATATGTCTATGTGACCGGCACCACCAACGGCAAGCGTGTGCAGGCCCTTGGGGGAGCGAAGAACCACATGGTCGTTCTGCCGGATGCCGACATCGGGCTGGCTGCCGACGCAGCTGTGAGTGCTGCGTACGGTTCAGCTGGGGAGCGCTGCATGGCGATTTCAGTCATCGTCGCCGTCGGCTCATCAGCCGATCCACTGATCGCTGCCATCACAGAACGTATACCAACCGTGGTTGTCGGAGACGGCACCGATGAGGCTTCCCAGATGGGTCCTCTGATCACACGTGAACACCGAGACAGGGTCGCATCCTTCGTGGCGAACGCCGAGGAGGACGGAGCGTTGGTGGTCGTCGACGGCAGAGAACAATCGTTCGAAGGCGGTGGCTTCTTTTTGGCACCGTCGCTTCTCGACAACGTCGAACCTGGGATGGCGTGCTACGAGCAAGAGATCTTCGGCCCAGTGCTAGGTGTTGTTCGCGTTGGAACTTACGACGAGGCAATCAAACTTATCGACGACAACGATTTCGGAAATGGCACGGCAATCTTCACTCGAGACGGAGGAGCTGCTCGCCGATTCCAGGTCGACGTCGACGCAGGGATGGTGGGGATCAATGTTCCTGTTCCCGTGCCAGTGTCGTATTTCAGCTTCGGCGGTTGGGGAGATTCGCTGTTTGGAGACTCCCACGCCTATGGCCCGGAGGGCATTCATTTCTACACAAAGGCCAAGGTAGTGACCAGTCGCTGGCCAGATCCGGCAACGAGTTCCATCGATCTTGGGTTCCCGCAGAACGTATGAATTGATGCCAACCCGCGAGGAAACAACTCGTGCCGTAGCGCTCCTCGAACGCAAGGCCGCTACAAAGCGCGGGACACGACGGTTTGTGGTCTTCATCGTCTTTCTTGCGGTCCTCGCACTCGCGTATACCGGCTACAAGGCTTTCGGCGAAGCGGTCGATGATGCCCAGACCGAGTGGGCAGTCGTTGGCAGAATCCTTCCGCGAACAGACGATCTGACGATGCCTCCAATCGTGGACATCATCACAGAATTCGGCGAACCGCCGCAGCGCAACTCTGGCAAGCCGCTGGTCGCGTTCATCGCAGAAGCCTCACTTTTCACCCTAAGGGAGGCCGCCCTTGGATTCTTTCTCGGCATGCTGCTGGGACTTGGATTTGCAATCGTGATGCTTCGTTCGCGTTGGCTCGAACGGGGGATATCGCCCTACCTCGTTGCGAGCCAAACGGTTCCGCTCGTTGCGATCGCTCCGATCATCGTGATTTGGGGGTCAAAGTCGATGGGGTGGCTCCCCTTCGATTGGCAACCATGGATGTCGGTCTCGATCATCGCCACGTATCTGACGTTCTTCCCCATCGCAATGAACGGAATCAAAGGGTTCCAGTCAGCCGACCCAGCTTCGATGGAACTCATGCGCTCGTACGCGGCAGGTCGCCGTCAGACGCTCATCAAGCTCCAATTCCCAGCCGCGCTTCCGTACCTCTTCACGGCGTTCAAGCTCGCAGCGACGGTCTCAATCGTCGGAGCGATTGTCGGTGAAATTTCAGGAGGTGTTCGCGGTGGCCTTGGACGCCTCATCTTGGACTATGCAAGTCGGTACACAACCGGGCCCTCTCGGCTTTACGCCTCTGTTATTGGGGCGGCGGTGCTTGGCATCATTGCCGTTGGCCTTGTCACGATCGTTGAATACCTCGTCGTTTCCAGACGCCAGCAAGGGAGGACGGTGTCATGACGGGTCACATCCAAGGGTCAGCGGCTGGCGGTGTCGCAGCAAGCGCAGCGGTTGAGATCTCAGACCTCTCGAAAGTGTTCAACCATGGCAAACCGAATGAGGTTCACGCTCTTGACGGAATAGGCCTCAGTATCGAAACAGGGTCGTTCGTCTCTCTCATCGGCCCCTCCGGATGCGGCAAGTCGACACTGTTGCGCCTCATTGGGGCCCTGACCGCTCCAACCGACGGGACTGTTCTTGTGAACGGGAAGTCTGCCGACCAAGCAAGGCTAGACAGGGACTACGGGATGGCCTTCCAAACCTCTGGCCTGTTCGGGTGGCGCACTGTGACGCAAAACATCGAGCTTCCTCTTCAGCTCATGGGTTGGAACAAGCTGGACCGCAAGAACAGGGCAGCGGAGATGCTCGAACTAATCAAGCTTCCAGAGTTCGGCGACCACTATCCCCACGAGCTTTCGGGCGGGATGCAACAGCGGGTCGCAATCGGTCGCGCCCTCTCCTTCCAGCCGTCGCTGTTGTTAATGGATGAACCCTTCGGCGCTCTTGACGAGATGACGCGTGAGCACATGCAAACTGAGGTTCTGGATATCTGGAAGAAGACCGGCAAGACGGTCGTGTTTGTGACTCACTCGATTCCGGAGGCCGTGTTCCTTTCAAACCGGGTCATCGTTATGTCGCCTCGTCCAGGCAGGATTGCGGCCGATATTGAGATCGACCTAGGAGCCCGAACGTTTGACACCAGGGAATCTCAGCGGTTCTTTGAGCTGATAACGCAGGTGAGAGAAGTCCTCCGCTTCGACGAGGACAGCCGATGATCGCAAAGGCACTCCGAAGCGCTGCCCCAGCGGTCCTGCTTGGTGCAGGCGGCCTCGTGCTCTGGGAACTCATTCTCCTGGTGGTCAACCCCGACGGCTTCGTCCTTCCTCGACCCACCGAGATTCTTGGTTCGTTGATCGAGAACTTCACCGAGATCTTGGCTGCCGCCGGCACGACAGGGTTCATCGTGATCACGGGCCTCGTTGGAGGAATAGCGCTTGGTGTTGTGTGGGCGCTGTTGGTGTCGCAGTTCCGCATAGCGGATGAAATGTTGACCCCATTGGCAGTGGCTTTGAACGCGATTCCGATAATTGCCCTCGCCCCGATTTTCAACGCGTGGTACGGATTGCTCTCGCCGACGTCGAATCAGGCGATCGTGGTTCTGCTGGTGTTCTTCCCTGTGTTCGTCAACACTTCCAAGGGACTCACGAGTGTTGGCGCTATCGAGTTGGAGCTGATGCACTCGTACGCTGCTTCCAAATGGGAGATCACCAAGACGGTCCGGATCCCGAACGCCATGCCGCTGTTCTTCACATCGCTGAAGATCGCGTCGTCGCTGGCTGTAATCGGTGCGATCGTGGCCGAGTATTTTGGTGGTCGGCAGGATTCGCTAGGACAGTTTATTGTGCAGAACGCTGCTTCATCGAGGTACACGGAAGCTTGGGCTGCGGTGGTCGCCGCGAGCACCATGGGCATTCTGCTGTACTTTGTGAGCGGAGGTTTCGAACGAGTCGCCACGCCGTGGCGACGCGACGTTGATGTCGTCGGCTGACCGATGATCAGGAAGAGTGAGGAGACTCGATGCAGATGAGGATGAAAAAGGGCGCAGTTCGGTGGCTTGTGGTGCTTGCAGCTTTTGCCATAGTCGCTTCGGCATGTAGCGACGGTGGGGACGATGTGAGCACGGAGGAATTGACTCCGGTGACACTTCAGATGCAGTGGTTCACCCCAACGCTGGATGCTCAATGAGATCAACGGTCTGATCTGGCCAGCATCTGGTGGAGTCGGAACGCTTGACCAATCGTTGTGGACTCAAACGATCAACAACGCAGTCCAAGGGGAACTCCTGGCCGGGCCGCCGACCGACGGTGCTTTCAGAACTGACATCAACGAAGAGGCTCTGAAGAACCTCAGAGATGATGGCGTCGATGTCGACGGCAACGGATGGACGCGACTCACCATCGAGCTAAACGAAGGTGGCGAGTAGCCACCTGACTGGCGAGTAGCACAAGACCACAGGATGGGACGGGTATGAACCAGATGAAGTCGCCAAACGGTATTTCAGAAGCGCTGCAACCAGCGCCGACGATGACCTGGGACGAGGCGCTTGTCGAGGCACATCGTTGCTTGATGTGCTGGGATGCACCGTGTACTCGGGCGTGTCCAACCGACATCAACGTTCCCCAGTTCATCAAGCGGATATCAACGGGTGACCTCATCGGTTCTGCCCGCTCCATCCTTGGGTCAAATATTCTCGGAGCATCATGCGCGCGTGTGTGTCCCACAGAGGTTCTGTGTGCCGGTGCATGTGTGCTCAACGAGCTCCATGAGCGCCCTATCGACATCGGTCGCTTGCAGGCTTTTGCCACTGACGATGTGGTGTTTGGTGGGGTGAATATCTTCGAGGTCGCCGAACCGACGGGTCACTCGATCGGAATCATCGGAGCAGGGCCAGCCGGGCTTTCAGCAGGTGCCGAACTTGCGAAGTTTGGTCACTCGGTCGTGATCTACGACGCAAACGAGGAGCCGGGCGGCCTCAACACCCACGGTGTTGCGAACTACAAGATGGACAAGCACACGAGCTTGAGGGAAGTTGATTTCATCAAAAGTCTCGGCGTGGAGATTCGTAACGGGGTCGCTGTCGGCTCCGATGTATCGATGGACACGATGATGGACGACCACGAAGCCGTGTTCGTCGGCGTGGGCTTGGGCGGTGTCCCTGTGCTCGGCCTCGAAGGCGAGGACCTTGACGGTGTTGACGATGCGCTCGATTTCATAGCAGCCCTCCGAGATGGGTCTGCTGACGTTGCGGGTCAGCGGGTAGCGGTTGTTGGTGGCGGCAACACTGCGGTGGATGCTGTCACCCAATCTGCAATGGCTGGGGCCGACCGGGTCTACCTCGTTTACCGTCGCGGCCGTGCTCAGATGGGCGGCTATCCACACGATGTGGAACGAGCGCTTCAGCATGGTGTGGAGTTCGTGCATTGGAGCGCGCCGGTGCGAATAGAAGGCGAAGGAAGGGTCAAAGCGCTCGCGAGTGTGCGGACGGAGCTTGACGATTCTGGCGTGCTCCAGACGATCGAAGGGACCGAGTACTCAATTCCTGTTGACAGGGTTCTGAGGGCAACAGGGCAGGCAAAGCTGACACCATTCCTCTCGACGCTCGACAGTGTTGAGATTGATTCGGGTGGCAGGGTGGTTGTCGATGAGCATCATCGGACGGGAAACAATCGGATTTGGGCAGGAGGGGACTGCGTGAATGGTGGCAAAGAGGTTGTCAACGCCGTCCAACACGGGAAGATTGCTGCTCGCAGCATCGACGAGGCGCTGCGGGCGACCGCAGCCGTTTGAGGAGTACCGATGGCAGACCTATCAGTGAACATTTGCGGCATTCAGTCGCCAAACCCGTTCTGGCTGGCATCGGCTCCACCAACGAACACGGGGGACCAGATTTCACGCGCATTCGATGCCGGATGGGGTGGAGCTGTGTGGAAGACGCTCGGCGAACCGATCGAGAATGTGTACAGCCGCTACTCGTCTGTTGATATCAACGGTTCACGGATGATGGGGCTCAATAACATCGAACTCATTACAGATAGATCGCTCGATCTGAATCTGATTGAGATTGCTGAGGTCAAGAAGCGGCATCCGGACAATGTCGTGATTGTGAGCCTCATGGTTGAGTCGGACGCCGATGCGTGGGATTCCATCATCACGCAGGTCGAGCAGGCAGGCGCCGACGGCATCGAGCTGAACTTTGGATGTCCCCATGGGATGTCGGAGCGGGGGATGGGCGCTGCTGTCGGCCAGGTACCCGAGTACACATGCGATATCACTGCATGGGCGAAGGAATCTGCCAAGACACCTGTATTTGTGAAGCTGACGCCCAATATCACTGATATCCGTCATGCGGCGCGCGCTGCCAAGGACGGTGGGGCAGATGCTGTGTCGCTCATCAACACCATCAACTCGATTACCGGGGTGGATCTCGACTCGTTCACCCCTCGCCCCGTCGTGGGGAACAAGTCGAGTCACGGGGGCTATTGCGGTCCCGCCGTCAAGCCGATCGCTCTCAACATGGTCGCCGCAATCGCTGCCGACCCTGAGACGGCAGACTTGCCGATCAGTGGTATTGGCGGCATCGAGACATGGCAGGACGTTGCCGAGTACATCCTGTTGGGGGCAACAACGATTCAGGTGTGCACCGCTGTGATGCACTACGGGTATCGGATTGTTGAAGGCATGCACGAGGGGCTTTCGAATTACCTCGACAGCAAGAACATCGCAAGTGTTGGCGAGCTTCGTGGGAAGTCCGTCGAGCGGCTTGCCACGTGGGAAAACCTCGACATCAACTACATCGTCAAGGCTGACATCGACCAGGAAAAGTGCATCGGGTGTGGTCTTTGCTACATCGCTTGTGAAGACGGTGCGCACCAAGCAATCGGGTCGAAACCGACCGTCGACGGCAAGACAGAGGTCTGGATCAAGTACGACGACTGCGTCGGATGCAACTTGTGCAGCCTCGTTTGCCCTGTGAAGGATTGCATCACGATGGTGCCCCAGGACCTCGGCCAGAAGTCGATGACATGGGTGGAATACTCAGGCGACAACCCTCCAGGCGAACTGTATCCACGGCCGAAACACGGTTTGACAATCGGGGGCTGATTCCAGTGGCTTCCCCTACTCCGTTTTGGCGTGGCTAACGGGAATATGTTCCCGTGCGTCACGCCGAAACCGGTCGGGGGAGCGCAGATACGAGTATGGAAATCGCCATCGCTGGGTTGTCCTGGAGTTGGCGCCACGTGAATCGGTAGACCCGCCATCCCAACGCCTGAAGCTCGTTCTGCTTGAGCCGGTCGCGCTGAAACGTTTCCCGGTCCATGTGCCACTTCTCGCTGTCGAGTTCGATCGCGATCAGGTGATCCGGATAGGCGAAGTCTGCCCGACACACTTCTCGATGGCCGTTGAACACCCGATGCTGCTCGATGGGCATTGGAAGACTCGATCTCGAGACGATACGTCGGAATAGGTCCTCGAGATGGCTTTCAGTCAAGGTATTCCAGCCCACACGCTCTTCGATGAGCGGTCGGATTGTGCCTATACCGTTGCGACCCGATCGTGCCACCCGTTCGATGAATCGCTGAACATCTGTGACGTTGAACATGTGAAGGCGAAGCCCCGTGTCGAGACAGTGTTCGACGTACTTGAACGACGCACTGGCTCCAAGATCGACGATCGTGCGCACCGGCGTCGTTGTGGGAATTCCGTCGACGATTACGATGTCTCGTTGTTCAAGATCGCGCGACTCGTGGATCTGAGGATGCTCGCGGGCAATCCGTTGGTGCCTGCGGGTCACGATCTCGCCCCGTTCTGGCTCGATCGTTGACATATTCCATAGGTATGCCGCCGTCTTGTGCGATGCCGCAGCGAGCCCCGGTGCAGCGAGCACCAGACCAACGGTCTCGTGTTGCCAAGATTCGGGAGCACCCCCGATTGCATAGACGCCACGATGCAGACGTTTGTACACACCTCGCCCAGCTCGTTTTCGAAGCGTCGACGGATCGAACCCAAGTGCGGTCGCCTGAGCGACCGAGAACACGCCATGTTGCTCCGCAGCGAGCGCCGCGAGCGAGAGATCTGGTCTTGACACCCCCCAGCGTTACAAATCGTTGAACGAATTACGACCCCCTCGGCGTTTTGGCGT
>JAQCAA010000116.1 GCA_027728645.1 Actinomycetota bacterium
CCTCGGGGTCGGTCCTGGTGCCACGATCCACTTCCTCGGACCGATCTTCGTGTTGTTCTGGTTTGTGCTCGTGAGGAAGATCTCGGTGCGGCCGCTGGTCTGGATCGCTGCAATGGGAGCTGTCGTAGGGGTCGGTCTTGTGACGCAGGCGTGGAACCTTGACTCGTCTGACGCCTACGGTGTCCTGATCGGTCTCGTCGCAGCGTGTTCTTTTGCTAGCTACCTGCTATTGGGCGAACACTTTGCCGGTGCCTACGATCCAATCCACGTCGCCGTGTGGGGGTTTGCGTTTGCTTCGCTCATCTGGGTCATCGCTCTCCCGCTTTGGTCGTTCCCAACCGCAATAAGCGGAGCTGCTTGGAGGGATCTTGTGATCATCGGGATCATCGGGACGGCTATTCCCTTCGTAGTTGAGTTTGCGGCGTTGAGACTTATCGTCGCAAGCATCGTGGGGGTCATCGCAACCGCCGAACCCGTTGTCGCGGCGGTGGCTGCAGTGATCCTTCTGGACCAACACCTCGAACTCGTCCAGTGGGTCGGCGTCGTGATAGTTGTTGTCGCCGTTGCCGCAGTCCAGCGCTGGGGGCTCAAGGACAGCCAATCCGTGGTGGTGGTATGAAACCGAAGCAGGCCGAGCGATCGGCGAATAAGCTGCAATCCGAACGAATATCGATGGAGGGTCATGATTGTTTGCAGTAATTGCGAAGCGGAGAATCCGCCTGGGCACAAATTTTGTGGGTCCTGCGGTACCGCTCTGGCTCCATTGTGTCCTACGTGCGGAACAGCAAACGAGCCAGGGAACAAGTTCTGCTTCGAGTGTGGATCGACGCTCGAAGCCGCAGAAACCGGTGCAGCGCATGACGCTGTTGTGCAGGATTCTCTCTCCGCTAGCCCTATAAGGACCGAACGTCGTTTCGTGTCGGTGCTTTTCTGTGATCTGGTCAGTTTCACTAGCTTTTCCGAGGGTCGAGACTCTGAAGATGTCAGATCGATGCTGACGATGTACTTTGACCGGTCCAAGGCAATCATCGAGCTGTATGGCGGTCAGATCGACAAGTTCATAGGCGATGCCGTCATGGGGGTGTGGGGAGCGTTGGAGTCGAACGAGGACGATGCTGAGCGCGCCACCCGCGCAGCCCTGGAACTCGTTGAGATGGTGTCTGAACTCGGTGCGGAGATTGGGGTTGATGAACTTGCCGCCAGGGTTGGAGTTCTGTCGGGTGAGACGGCCGTCGGACCAGGAGGCAACGAGAAGGGGCTGGTTGTAGGCGATCTTGTCAATACCGCGTCACGGCTCCAATCGATTGCGCCGCCCGGGTCAGTATTGGTCGGTGCCCCAACCCGTGACCTGATTGCCGCCAACATTGAGACTCGGCCAGCTGGAGAGCATCTCGTCAAGGGCAAGGAGATTCCTGTTGAGGCATTTGAAGCCGTGCGGGTGATCTCGGATCCCGCCCGTCGGGCGGCAGGTGAGCTTCTTGAAGGTCCGTTTGTTGGCAGAGATGACGAACTTCGGCTCCTGAAGGACCAACTGCATGCAGCAGGGCGCGAGGGCAAGGCAAGACTTGTCTCGATCGTTGGGGAGGGCGGTATCGGAAAGACCCGTCTTTCACTCGAACTCCTGCGGTATATCGATGGCATCGCCGAGAATATCTACTACCACCATGGACGGTCGCCTTCGTATGGCGAAGGGGTCACCTTCTGGGCGCTTGGGGAGATGGTTCGTCAGCGAGCTGGAATCGCAGAGGGCGAGGATCCAGCGAAGGCGAGGATTCGACTTCGCACAATGGTCGCTGACTTCGTGCCAGAAGATGATGATCAACGATGGATTGAGCCCCGCCTCGCCGCTCTTATCGGGATCGGCGAGATGCCTCCAGGCGATCGGTCTGAGTTGTTCGCTGCGTTGAGGGCGTTCTTCCAGGCGATTGCTGCGCGCGGAACGGTGCTCATGGTGTTTGAGGACACGCATTGGGCTGATGATGGTCTTGTCGATTTTGTCGATGAGCTTGTGGAACGCACGACCAAGCACCCGGTTCTTGTTGTCACGCTCGCCAGGCCCGATCTGCTTGATCGCCGCCCGGATTGGGGATCACAAAGAAGGCGCATGGTTTCGATGCATCTCGGAAGGCTCGAGGACGAAGCCATGAAGCAACTCGTAGCGGGTCTTGCGCCAGGTCTGCCAGACACGATGATCGAGAAGATCGCAACCAGAACGGCTGGCGTGCCGCTCCACGCTGTCGAGTTCATCCGAATGCTTGTGAACTCCGGGCAGTTAGTCCGAGAGGCTGACCGCTTCAGGTTCGAAGGGGATGAGGGTGCCCTCGCCGTTCCAGATTCCCTCAACGCGATCATCGGCGCAAGGCTCGACCGTCTTGCCGCCGCCGAACTCGAACTCGTTCAAGACGCATCCGTACTGGGGTATTCATTCACCCTCAGCTCGCTCGCGGCGGTCTGAGCCGTTGATGTTGTAGCTTTTGAAGATGCCGTGCGAGATCTTGTCCGGCGCGAGATTCTCGAGTTCGACGAGAACCCAAGGTCCCCCGAACGCGGGCAGTATCGCTTTGTTCAGAGCCTGATTCGAGAAGTCGCGTACGGTCGGCTGACCAAGGTTGAGAAGGTATCTCGACATCTCAGCATCGCTAAGGAGTTGAGTGCTCTCAACGATCCAGAGCTCGCCGGTGTTGTTGCAAGCCACTACGCCAATGCGGCGGCGGCTGATCCCTCCGATGAATCACTGGCGAAGACGGCGAAAGAAGCGCTGATAGCGGCGGCTGGCAGGGCGTCGGAGCTCCATTCGTATTCACAAACGGTGCGTTTGCTCGATCAAGCGATGGAATTTGCCTCGGACGAGCGAGAGGCCCTCGGTCTCCTCGTACGGTCGTCGACGGCAGCGGCGTTTGCGGGGTTCGACAACCCGCACGCTAGGGCGGAGAAGGCTCTTGAGGCGTACAGAGAACTGGGGGATACCGACGGGGTTGTCGCAGCCGTGACCGTGATTGCTCGCCATTTGTCTGGGTCATTTCGATCAACGGAAGCGGTGGAGTTCATTCTCCCCGTGTACCAGTCAACCGAAGAGTCCGGCACTCGTGAGTGGGCGCTCCTTGCCGTCGAAACGGCGCGTGCGCTCATGCTTGCCACTCGGTCCGAGGAGGCAGTTGAGGTATCGAATGCTGTGCTCCCTGCTGTGGCGCGGATCGACGATATCCCCATACTCCTTGATGCGATCATCAACCTCGCAACCGCACTTTCCAATCTCAACCGAAGAACCGAAGGCATGGTGTTCCTCCTCGGTGCAGTCGAGTTCGCCAGGCGACACGACATGCTTGCCCCTCAACTGCGGGCGATGAACAACCTGTACTCCATCCAGCAAAACGATGACCTCTACTCACTACCCCCTCAGGAGCTAGTCGGCCTCATCGACCGGTCAGGGGATCAGGATTGGATCACGAGGTCCGCATTCTTTGAAGGAATCAGTCTGCTTGGGCACGGTCGTTTCGCCGAGACCCTTGCTGCCCTCGACCGAATCGACAACGAACTCCTTTCGGAATTTTGGAAGGATTGGTTCGAGGTCACCAGAATCGCAACGCTCGACGCCAGGGATGGGTTCGACGATGAAAGAACCGCCAGACACGAGGCGATCGAAGACAAGTATCGGGCCACCACCGATCCGCAACTTGCCGAATCTGTCGCGGTTAATGCGGTGCGTCGAACTTTCCTTCAAGGTGAGCCCAAGCGCGCAGCCGACCTTGCATCTGAAGTGTTGACCACATGGTCGGGATACCCGGAGCACCTCGAACTTGCGCTTCTTGGCTCGGCAATGGCCGGTGAGGTAGAAGGCGTTCGGTGGGTTCGGACCGCTCTTAGAGATGCCCCGGAAGGTCGGGCTATCGAGGGCTTGAAGGCGTTCGTCGATACGTATGAATGTGCCCTGACAGGCAGGTATGAGGAGGCGGCTTCGGCGTACCTTCTCGGAAACGCCACTTGGGCGCAGGTGCAAGTACCCAGCGTGCATGCCACAGCACAGGCCGTTGCCGGTATGGTTCTCGGTCCTGACACGGTTGTTGGAGCTGAAGCCACCGCAGCGGCGTTTTCTTTCTTCAGCGAGGCAGGTGCGACGCTGTATCTGAATCTCTTCGCCGACCTGTTCCTCACGCTCGAGGTGGCGGAAGCAGAGGGGCTCGCTGGATAGCGCGTCTTCCTATGGCTCGACGCTCTGGTAGGTTCGCCGCATGAAGCTTCTTGGCAAGATTGTGTTCGGCTGGATCATCTTCTGTGCAGCGGCTGCGGTAGGCGCTCTCATCGTTCGGAAGCGAGTCCCCGAGTTCGGGGGGGAGAGCGATGATCGCTTCTCGATTGTTGCCGCAATGGGAGGTCGTGTGTTCCGAAGTACAAGTGACGAACTCTCATATGCATCAGCACTTGCATGCATGGGCGGTATCGAACTTGATCTGAGCGAGGCCACGATCACGAGCGACGCCACACTGAAGCTGAGAGCGATCATGGGAGGTATCGATGTGACAGTGCCGCCTGCGTGGAGAGTTGAGGTGGCTTCCACAACCTTCATGGGCAGCGTCGGAAACGCGACGAACCCAGATCTGCCTGGCGCTCGACCGTTGTTGATTGTGAACGCTTTGGCAGTGGCGGGCGGCGTCTCAATTCGAGAGAGCATGCCAGACAATTCGGAGGTGGCCTGATGGCTGTAGATCTTGCATCCACGATTACATATCTCAAGGACCATGCCATGGAGCATGGATTCCATGTGCACGACGAGCGTCACTTTGTTGAAACCTTCACGTTGCGCCAGACGTGGGAGATCGATGTGCATCCGGCCGACGCGTGCAACGGCCCCCTCGACCTTCACATCTCGCTCGATGTTGAACCTCGCCTGTTTCTGAAGTTTGAGGATCATCTTGACGAGATCGAGGATGTCCCAACCGACGTGGACGGGGATTACACCGTGACGTTCTTCTTCAACTGGTCGATTCCTCCGATGAGTCGTGCTCCTGACCTGATCTCACTCGCAGCGGAGTTGGCCGGCATCGGTGGAATCGATTTACCCATCGACGTCAGTTCGGTCGAGTCGATGGGTGCTCTCGACCATGCAACCGACAAGAGGTTGTCGGTGGTTGGGAAGGTCGATCGATCACTCGTCGATATCGTTTTCTCTCAAGACTCGCTCTGCGGCTCACTTGATCGTGTGCACGACATCAGTATGTATCTGGTCGAGAATATGTCGAAGTGGGTCGACGACCACAATTAGGACGCTGTTGATTGATTCGTTGGTTTTGGTGCTCGCGTTCGTGGTCGCGGTGTGTGAGGCTGCTCGTTATGCAAGGTTTGAACAGTCCGAATCGTGAGTTGTGCCGCGTGTCATGATTGGTGGGACAGGTCATAGTTGGGATCTGATCTGAAGGAGAGTCATGTCGAAGCCTCCGTTGAAGTCTGTTGAGGAGGGAACCCGGATTGTGTTGGCTGTCCTGCGTGGTGAGTCGCGATTACTGCGGCAGCACGTGGTGAAGGGGTATCAGAGACCGCGATCGCGAAGTACCTTGAGGAGCCTGAAGATCGTTGCGGCGATCGTTGTGGCGTTGGTAGCGTGTTTCCCCCCAGACCAAGGGGGAACACGCTACCAACTCGACGTCAACGCACCCCACAACA
>JAQCAA010000117.1 GCA_027728645.1 Actinomycetota bacterium
GTGGGATCCGAGCCTGTCATGGACCGATCTTGCTTGGATTCGATCGCTGACATCGCTACCGATCGTGCTCAAAGGCATCCTTCGGGTTGACGACGCGGTTCGCGCTGCGGACGAGGGTGTCGACGCGGTGATCGTATCGAACCACGGTGGGCGTCAACTTGATGCGACACCAGCAACGCTTACGGTGCTTCCCGCGATCGCAGATGCTGTTGACCATCGGATTCCGGTCCTCGTCGATGGCGGGATACGAAGGGGGACCGATGTGATGATTGCCTTGGCCTACGGTGCCGCAGGCGTGCTCGTCGGTCGACCGATTCTGTGGGGGCTCTCCGTCGACGGTGACCGCGGTGTCGAGGCCGTCCTCAGAATCCTCACGGATGACCTGGAGATTGCTATGGCATTGTGTGGAGCGAGCACCGTTTCAGACATAGACCGGACCATGGTCTCACCCGATCGGATCATCGTTCCTTAGGCCGTCGCGTGATTACTGCTTGAGCCAGCGGCCCTCGCTGCCCGGCGGCGCATAGAACCACAGCACGACGAGTGGTTCGTTCTCGTCGGCAAACGTGGCATGCAACGAGTTCGATGGCGTCACGAGGACCGTGCCAGGCTCGACGGGGAACACTGTTCCATCAATGTCGACCCCGCCCGATCCGCTGAGGATCACCGCAACTTCTTCGGCTTCGTGCGTGTGGGGCGGCGTACGGTATCCAGCGGGCAGCGCTGCCGTACCGACGACGATGGCCGAACCGTTGCCTTTGAGCGGTGTCGTCTTGACGGCAACAATCCGACCGTCGTGTGCAACGCCATCACCGTAGCCTCCCTCGGCAAGGGCACGGAGCGCCTCTTCGCGGAGCGCATCGAAGGTCATGCTAGTTGGTTCGTAGGTAGCGTTCGGTGTCACGTGAGTTCTCCTTGGGGCCCGCTCGGACAGAAATGATTTGACAACCGACCGTTGCGGTGCCAGCTTATGGAATCGATTCTAGGCGCACAAATCTTGGAGGCGAGTCCACAATGCCGATACAGGTCGTTTTGCACCCTGCTGGGGTCCCTGGGCTCGTTGAAGAGCTTCGGAGCACCGACGGGATCGCGTTGGTCGAGGCCGCGGACAACGACGAAGTTTACGACGCGCTTTTGAGCGAGGACTCCGTCCTCTTAACCTACACATGGCAGGACCGCTTTCTTACGGACGGGCTCAAGTGGGTCCAGGGCGTCGGCGCCGGCTATGAGCAGTACCCGCTCGATCGTTTCGCCACAGCAGAGGTTGTGCTGACCACAGCGACCGGCGTTCACGTGGTTGTGGCCGAAGCCGCAGTGGGTCTGGTGCTTAGCCTGACGCGCAACATCGCCCATTCGGTTCGTGACGCTGCCGACCACGTGTGGCAACCGCGCGACGGCGTGGAGCTTGCAGGATCCACGGTAGGGATCGTCGGTCTCGGGACGATCGGCGAGGCATTCGCACGCAGAATGCAAGGCTGGGACGTCGATCTCATCGGGTTCAAGCGAGACCCGAGTAGTTACAGCGGTGTCGTCGAAAAGGTCTATGGACCCGATCAGCTCCTCGATCTCTGCCGGGAGTCCGATGTGCTTGTCATCACCCTCCCTGGCTCGGAGGAGACGAAGCACATGATCGGAAAAGAACAGTTGGCCGCGCTCGGCGCGGGATGGCTGGTGAACGTCGGTCGGGGAAGCGTTATCGATGAGCAGGCGCTTGCGTCTGCCCTGACAGACGGTGACCTCCTCGGTGCTGGGCTCGACGTGTTCGAAGTGGAACCCCTTCCGGCAACGTCACCCCTGTGGGACCTTGAGAACGTCGTGATCACGCCGCATTCGGCTGGGAACACGCCCCGGTACGGGGAACGGCTCGCCACGATCTTCCGAAACAACCTCAACTTGTTCAGTGGCGGCGACGGCGAATGGATCAACAGAGTCGTCGATGGTCGACGGCTTGACAAGAGCTGAAGGATGGTCAGATGACCGAACCATGGAACTTGGGTGCTGGCCTTGAAGACAGGGTCGTGCTTGTGACGGGCGCTGCAGCAGGGATCGGGAAGGCGACGGCGCTCGCGATGGCCTCCGCTGGCGCCAGGGTTGCACTCTTGGATCGCGACGGAGATGGGGTTCACGCCACCCTCGACGAACTGGGAGACGATGGTCGACACCTCGCAGTTTCCTTCGACCTCTCGAACACGAGGGCCATCGAGCCGATGGTCAAGGACACCGCAGCGAAGATGGGAGATATTTGGGCGCTCGCCCATGTGGCAGCAGTGCTTCGTAGACAGCCCCTTGAGGAGGTCACCGAGGAGGACTGGGATCTTCAACTCGGTGTGAACCTGAAAGCGACCTTCTTCCTCAACCGATCGGTGGGCGAGTTGATGATCGCAGCAGGTACCCAGGGTCGGATCATCAACTTCACTTCAGGGTCGTTCCTCGTGGGGCCGCTGGCAGGTAGCCACGTCTACGTCGCGAGCAAGGGAGGTGTGGTGTCGATGGCACGAGGCTTCGCTCGTACCTATGGCAAACACGGAATCCTTGTGAACACCATCTCACCGGGCCAAATCGATACCGCGATGCAGCATGATGGACAATCACCCGAATCGGTGGCTGCCGCAACCGAATCGTGCCCATTGGGTCGGATGGGCCAGCCCGAGGAACTCGCTGCGGTCGTTGTGTTCCTCGCCTCAAAGCACGCGAGCTTCATCAACGGTGCGACGATCAACGTCAGCGGAGGCGCGATTATGTACTGATGCCGCGAGATGGCCTCCGCATAAACTTGCGTGGGGTCATGTCTCGGTCGATGGCGAAGGTTTCATTGACAGAACGCTGGGCGCCACGGCTGGCCCGGTAATGAGAACACCTACACGAAGGGATCCCAACCATGGGGCAAGTACAAACAGTACTCGGAGAAATACCATCGAGCGACCTTGGATTCGTGCTTCCGCACGAACATGTATTCCACGACGTCTACGAACTCACCATGAACTCCCACATGATTCTGTCCGACGTGGGTGTTGCCAGAAAAGAGCTCACCTATCTGAAGGACAAAGGCGGCGACACGATCGTCGACCAGACCGTCCACGGTCTGAACGGCAACCCACAAGCCCTCGCTGAAATCTCCGCTGACGTTGGTATCAACATCATCGCCGGCACAGGGTTCTATTGGGAGAAGTTTCACCCACTATGGCTGGCTGACATGAGTGAGAAGCAAATCATCGACCTGCTCGTATCAGACCTCACCCGTGGCTTTGAAGGCACAGATGTGAAGGCTGGCATGATCGGTGAGATCGGAACCAACCACCGCGGCATATCGGCAGCCGAGGAACGAGTCATTCGAGCTTGTGCGGCTGCCCAGAGGGAAGTCGGTGTCGTCGTCTCGACACATGCGCTTTTCACGCGTATCGGTATGGCTCAGGCACAAGCTTTTGCGGATGCTGGAGCAAACCTTGACAAGCTCGTCATCGGGCATGTCGATACGACGCCTGATGTCGACTACCACGAGGAGCTCGTCAACTTCGGTGTGTGGATCGCGTACGACAGCATCGGACAGCTTGACAAACAGTCAGATGAACACCGGGCAGACGCCATTGTCGAGCTGATCGCGAGGGGGCATCGGGATCGGCTCCTCTTGTCAGCAGACATCGGCAAACGTGGTGCTCTTGAGTCATACGGCGGCAAGGGCTATGCGGTGGTCATCACCGACTTTCTGCCTTTGCTGCGGGAGCGTGGGGTGTCAGAGACAGACATCGATGCGCTGACGAAGGACAACCCCCAGCGCCTGTACAGCTGATGGATCTTTGATGCTCCGCCTTGTCATGCTCCCGCCCCAATCTGACCTGACTCGATCGTGGGCAGAACGCCTTCGCATGGATGTGCCCTCGCTCGATGTGCAGGTTGCAGAATCGGTCGAGGACGTCGCTGCCTCTATCGCTACTGCGGATGCTGCGTATGGGACGCTGTCACCGGCGCATCTTGCAAGCGCCGGCCTGCTCCGGTGGCTCCAAGCTCCCGCCGCTGCACCCGATGCAGGCTATTTCTCGGAGGAGCTCATCGCTCATCCGGTAACGGTCACGAACCTACGGGGTATCTACAACGATCACGTCGCAACACACGCCGTTGCATTGGTGCTTGCGCTGGCTCGGGGGATTCATCGGACCATTCTCGACCAGCGATCACATGTGTGGAGCCCCTATCGGGAGCCAGACGCCTCCATCTACCTGCCAGAGGCAACCGTGCTCGTCATCGGACTCGGCGGTATCGGAAACGAGATCGCTCGGTTGATGAACGCATTCGGCTGCCGTGTCGTCGCAACGGATGCCAGAGTGAGCGAACCGCCGCCGTACGTCGTCGAGGTTGCAAACCCGGACGAGCTCGACCGACTTCTGCCTGACGCTGACATCGTCGTCCTGACGGTTCCTCACACGCCAGAAACTGAAGGTCTCTTCGATGCAGAACGGTTCGGGATGATGAAGCCAAGTGCCGTTCTCGTGAACATCGGACGTGGCATGACGGTCCGCCTCGATGCCCTCGTGGACGCTCTCGAGTCAGGAACGATCGCAGGCGCCGGTCTTGATGTGTTCGAGATCGAGCCGTTGCCAGAGGACCATCCACTCTGGGATGCGCCCAACGTCGTTCTGACACCCCATGTGGCAGTTGAAGGCCCGTACACCGATGAACGTCGGTACGGCGTTCTCTTGGAGAACGCCCGACGGTTTGTCAGCGGGGAGCCGCTCATCAATGTTGTCGACAAGGAACACTGGTTCTAGATTGGGGAGACCATGACGGATATATCTTCAGTGGGCGTTCGAAGCGGAACGGTTCGCGTCGTCGTATTCGGAACCGGGACGGTTGGGAACGCGACGATTGAGCTGTGCGCCTCTCGCCCATGGATCGACGTCGTCGGTGTCGTCAACACGTCCGGCGCGGCCGTGACCACGGGTCGGAGCATTCCGGTCGGACTCGAAGGTGTGTCGTTCAGCCTGACTCCCGATGAGGTCCTCGCTGAGACAAAGCCCGACGTCGCGCTCATTGCGACTCGTTCGCCGATTACCGAGGTGCTTCCCGACATCGAGCGGTGTGCGAACCGGGGTATTGCTGTCATCTGCACAAGCGAAGAACTGCCGTGGCCGAGTGTGACGTCGCAGAGGGATGCCGAGGTCCTGCGGGATCTGGCAGCAAGAACGTCGGTCGCCATCGTGGCGACAGGAATCAATCCGGGGTTCGTGTTCGACGCCCTGCCGCTGGTGCTCGCTTCAGGATCGTGGGATATTTCGCAGATCCATGTGTCACGCAGCCTTGATGCCTCGGTGTTCGGCCAGTCGGTTCACCGGTCCCTCGGCGTCGGGTATGACCCGTCGAAGGTCCATCAGGCAATCGCCGACGGCACCGTCAGAGGGCATATCGGGTTCGAGGAGAGTGCCAGAACGATCGCTGCAGGGATGGGATTGGTAATGACCCGCTTCGAAGAGCACATCGAGCCGGTGATCGCGGACCGCCCCTATGAGCTTCGCGAGTATCGGATCGAGCCTGGGGAAACAGCCGGCGTGACCCAAACG
>JAQCAA010000118.1 GCA_027728645.1 Actinomycetota bacterium
TGATAGTTCGTTCCTGGAACGCGCTTCGCGACTTCCTTCATTTCCGAGGCAACAGACGAAGCTTCCCATTCGGAGGAGAGACTCTTCTTTTCGCTTGTTGCAACTCCCATTGAGAGCGAGCACAAGGGGAACGCGTGGCGCTCCCCTTTTCGATCGGTGACCTCAATGTAGCCCTGGAGCGCGTCCGCCGTGTCGTAGTAGTCAAGAATGCCGTCGTCAAAGAGCGATACGATCTCCTCACAATACGCCTTCATATCGTCGGAGTGAACAATCGACACAAAATCGTCTCCGCCGACATGCCCTACAAACACCTTGGTCGTGGTAGTGGCTTTGGCAGCATCGAGCAGCACACGGGCAGTGAATTTGATGACAGTGTCTCCACGCATAAATCCGTAGTGATCGTTGAACGCCTTGAAGTTGTCGAGGTCCGAGTGAACGACTGCGATTGAGTCGCCGTTGTCGATCCGCTCTTCAAGCTCAGCTGTGATCCGAAAATTTCCTGGGAGTCCTGTCAACGGTGACAGATCCCGCATCTGCTGTGAACGACGAAGAACGGTGCGGACCCTTGCCACGAGTTCCTCGAGATCGAACGGCTTTGTTATGTAGTCATCCGCGCCAAGGTCGAGGCCCTTCACACGATCCTCAGCCAGGGAACGCGCTGTCAAAATTATCACGGGGATGTTTGCCGTCGGAGGGTCGCTGCGCATCCGACGCAGAACAGTGAGGCCGTCCATCTCCGGCATCATGATGTCGAGCAGCATGAGGTCTGGAGGATTCTCAGATGCCTGATCGAGCGCACTCTGGCCGTTGTCGGCGGTTTCCACTCTGAAACCGTCGAGTTCCAGGTTCATCTGGACGAATTGAAGGATGTCCGGGTCGTCATCGACAACGAGAATCCGTTCGCTCATGTCACCTCACCGTTCGCTGCACGTTTGATTTCATCGATCGCCGCCAGCGGATCTGCTGCGTGGAACACGCTCGTTCCTGCCACAATCACATCCGCCCCAGCGGCACCGGCGAGCACCGCTGTACGGCGGTTGATTCCACCATCGATCTGTATATCGGTCGATAACGCTTCTGAGTCAATGATTTCCCTCAGCCGAGTGATCTTTGGCATGACCGCTTCGATGAATGCCTGACCTCCGAACCCCGGGTTGACGCTCATTACCACCACCATCGAGCATCGATCGAGGTACGGCTCAACCGACTCAATCGGTGTGGGAGGGTTGATGACGAGACCAACATCGAGTCCAAGTCGGGCAGATTCATCCATCACCGGATGTGGGTCGGGAACAGCTTCGATGTGCACGGTGACGCCGTTTGCGCCAGAGGCTGCCAGCGACTCCAGGTAAGACAGCGGATCCGTAATCATTAGGTGACAGTCCAGATACAGATCCGTTGCTGCTCTGAGAGATGCAATAACCGGTGGCCCGAGACTGATATTCGGGACGAAGTGCCCGTCCATCACATCCACATGCAACATCTCGACTGCTGACGTGATCCGGTCGACCTCAAATCTAAGGTTGGCGAAATCAGCTGCAAGAATGGATGGCGCTATGCGAACGTGGTGTCTCATCGCCCGAGAGTGTACGACTGACTGGTCCCCTCAGCGGGGCAAAGGAGCAACCATTGAATAGGTACCGCATTGCACCGGGTACGAGCGTCGACCTGCGAACGATCGACCCGCGTGACAAATCCGCATTCTCCGACCTGTCAAAGAGCAAGGCGTTGCCCGTTCTCGAGACAATGCGGCGGGAGTTGTCAGCACTCCAGCGAGTCCTGTGGGCTGACGCTCAGCAATCACTGCTCGTGGTCATCCAGGCGATGGATACGGGAGGAAAGGACGGCACGATCCGCAAGGTTCTCAGCGGCGTCAATCCTCAGGGGGTTGATGTTGTGGGCTTTGGCGTTCCTTCAGAGGAGGAACTTCGTCACGACTATCTATGGCGAGTACACCGGCACGCACCAGCGCATGGACGTATCGGAGTATTCAACCGGAGCCATTATGAGGACGTCCTTGTCGTGGCCGTCAACAATCTGGTACCGGAAGAACAGTGGTCCAAACGGTACGGGCACATTCGTGACTTTGAACGACTCCTCGTTGACGAGGGCACGACGATCGTCAAGATCATGCTTCATATCTCGAAAGACGAACAAAGGGACCGGCTTCAAGCCCGTCTTGCCGACCCATCGAAGAACTACAAGTTCAATCCAGGCGACCTCAAAGTGCGCGAACAGTGGGATGCATACATGGATGCGTATGGAACGGCGATTACTGAGACATCCACCGAAACATCACCGTGGTTCGTCGTCCCTGCGGATCGGAAGTGGTACCTGAACCTTGTCGTTGCAGTGATCTTGATTGAGGCTCTGACAGGCCTCGGTCTTGAGTATCCCGTCAACGAACAGAACCTCGATGGTTTCATCGTCACATGAGCACCGACAACATCACTGATCGATGACAACCACAGACTCGCCTCGGCGTCCATTCATCCATGCCATGGCATCCATCGATGGTTTCCCCTCCGGCTGGACAATTTCGAGACGGAGCGCGCCGCTCGCAAGCGCCAAGGCTACGTAGCCGTCCGCCCGACCGATCTCTCCGACCGGGTTCAGCGACGGACCCGTCTCGGTGGCGTTATGGATTCGAAGCCTGCCAGCATCGGTAGCCACCCAAGCGCCAGGTCGTGGAGAAAAGGCTCGCACGAGTCTGGCAGCAACCGACGCGTCGCCTCTCGTGTCTAATCGAGCTTCTTGTTTGGAGAGTTTCCCAGCATGTGTCGCCCCGGTCGCAATCTGAGGCACAGGTGTTCTCCGTCCGAGCAGGTACTCGGGAAGTGCGTTGTCCACGAGGGTTGAACCTAGGTATGCGAGACGTGCCGTGAGGCTGCCACCCGTGTCGTCTGGCGCAATGTCAGTTGCGAGCTCGCCTAGCACAGGACCTGTATCGAGGCCCTCATCAATCTTCATCAGCGTGACACCCGTCCTCTCGTCCCCTGCGGCTATCGCTCTTTCCACTGGCGCTGCGCCCCGCCAGCGAGGAAGGAGAGAGAAATGCACGTTGACGAATCCGAGGTCGAGGGAAGTGAGAATCTCGGGGTTGAGGATGCGACCGTAGGCAACAACCAAACCCATTGAGGCGCCAGACTCTCGAAGAATCTGAAGCAATTCGAGCTCTGAGGCCGGTTGTTCGACACGGAAACCGAATTGCTGTGCTGCGACCTTCACTGGCGAGGCGATCGCTTGAGCCGACCGGTTCATGGGCCTGTCCGGCTGCGTGATGACCACTGCGATGTCATCGACCTGCGCCAATGCACAAAGGCTAGGGATTGCCGCAGCCGGCGTGCCGAGAAAGATCGCAGCCATCAGGTCACAGCCGTTTGGAGACGCTTCATCACATCGTCCTCCGAACGCCCGGCAGGTCTTCCCTCAGCTCCTTGAGCGCCTGACTCCGGGTCCGGATACCGAGGCGTGATAGCAGCAGTGTCCCGTTCAGGTGGTCGATCTCGTGTTGGATCACCCTTCCCAACAGCTCATCTCCCTCGTATGAGACTGGATTCCCTTCGATGTCAAGGCCTGTCGCTCGGACATGATCGCGACGTTTGATAATCCAATAGCGATCAGGGACGCTCAGGCAACCTTCCTCGAATTTCCAACTACCAGTCTCTTCGACAATGACAGGATTGGCCATAACGAAGGGGCCCTGTCCGACATCTGCCACAAAGAACCGTTTCGAAATCCCGATCTGAGGAGCAGCGAGACCCACCCCAGGCGCTGCGTACATCGTTTCGAGCATATCGTCAGCAAGTTTCGCGAGAGCTTCCCCAAACTCGGTTACATCAGACGCCGTCATGGTCAGCACCGGGTCTGGAAACGTTCTGATCGGATAGATTGCCATCGGGGCAGGATACCGACGCCGGGTCAGATTCTTCGGCTACAGCGGACGACGTCCATAATCGCGAGCTGGCCGATGATCTTCGGGGTGGTGTCACTGGCGCTTCAGGGGACAGGATCTCCGGATCACAGATCAATCGGGTCGGCATCAACCCGCACGCGAGCCCCCTGCGAGCGGAGCAGGCCGACAGCCGATCGGAGAGCGATTTTGCCAGGGGTCAGGTCATCGCCGTGTATCAGCCAACGCTCTCGATCCGCCATGGCCGCCGGACCGCGCACCGTACCGAGGGAGCCGATAGCTCGCCGGAGCATCTGGTCAGCATTCGGGCCAGCGCCCACCTCGATAGCAACCAACTCGCCGAAGGGAGGAAAGGACGCAGCCTTACGGATAGCGGTCTCTTCTTCGATGAACGAGTCTGAGCGACCGGCCACGAGGGCCTCGACGACCGACTGGTCCGTTGCTGACGTTTGGACGAGGACTCGGTGGCCGGCTCCTCGTGAAACACGGTGGGCGAGCCTGACGATCAGCCGGAGAGCATCCTCTCTCGCTCGATAATGAGGGGCACCAGCCATTCCGTCGACGTCGAGAACAACACCAAGTCCAATGTCTCCCAATCCGACAAGGTCGCGTTCTGAACCAACCGTGACACCAGAACCGTCACCAGCAGCACCCACGAGACCCTGCCCGACGAACGTCGCGATTTCATCAACCACTCTTCCAATACCTGCCCCAAGAGGAGCAAACTGGTTCTTCCCACAGACTCGGCAGGATCCGAGAGGCTCGCCGCAGCGGCGGCATCGGGATTCTTGAGATGCCGCTGTTTCACAGACGGGGCAGCGTCGCAGTTCCGAGCAGGAAACACACCGAAATGCTGGCGCGTACCCTCTCGCTGTCACAAGTACGAATACGCGGACGTCGTCTTTGACTGCCTTTGAGATTGCCATCCGTGCCCGGTCGGTGACAAGAGCAGGTCCGGGTGGTTCTTCGGTACGGTCGACGATCTCTACGACGGGCCAGGATCGGCCAGCAGGGCGGACCACTCTTGCGCCAGATGAAACAGCTTCAAGGGTCGGTACCGGGCCGATCATGGTGAGGGGTGCTCCAGTAGCGACGCTTCGCCTCACGACGATATCCCTTGCATGCAGAGTGGGGGTTGCGGGTGACTTCATGACTCGTCGACCTTCCTCGACGATTGTCCAAAGGCCACCCCCAGCGAGCATCCACAATGCGATTTCACGCGTACCAACGAGAATCGTCCTTGGATCCTGTGAGGCAGCAACCCACGAATGGGTCACATCCTTTCCTGCCATCGACGACGTCGCGACAACAACTCGATCACCGAACCTATCTCGCAGGTGTGCAGCGATACCGTGCGCCTCGGCCGCCGACGGCACCACAAATGCGGTGGCGGCCACCGGTTTGCCGGTGACAGAGGGGGCAGCCTCCATGACCGTGTCAATTGCGCCGTGGTGTGGGCTGGAGCTGACCGCATACGTGATAGTGCATTCACGGTCGGTGTGGCGACTGTCATGCAGCAAAGGGACCACTGTGGAAACGTTGAGTCCCGGTGCGTTTGGCGGCGCGGTGTGCTTGAGGACGGTCGAGAGCGGTGCGACAT
>JAQCAA010000119.1 GCA_027728645.1 Actinomycetota bacterium
CAACGCGCTTGCAACAACAGGGTCACTTTTGGCCGTGGTCGGTCTGCTCGGTCCATGGGGCCTTACCTTCGATCCATTCGGCATCGAGACGGCGGACACTTTCTTGATTCTGTTTGGCACTGGTGCTGCGATCTTTGCTGCTGGGCAACTGCTCAGGAGGCTGTACGGAGTGCGAGCAAAGGAGCCGCTGATTCCGGTCATGGGCGTCACTCTCGCTGGGCTCTCCGTCGTCCTCGTAGCGTTGTGGACCGTCTCGCTTCCATGGCCTGACTACGACGCAGAAGGCGTCCAGGTCGCCGTCACACAGCAGATTGCTACTACGACGAAGGTGCCGTGGACCGTCATCTTTATCCTTTCGGTACTCATGTACCTGGTGCTCTCACGGACGAGGCGCTGGCTGCCGGAGGGGTCGGGTGGCATCTTGGCCGGCGTTTGGGCTTTGTCATTCCCCGTGCTCTTCCTTGTCATCTTGCGCGATCCAGGAATTGACTATTCCGACGTTCTCCAGGTCTACCTTCCGTCGGCCGTCGGGTTTCTTCTGATCGGTGGGCTGCTTCTGAACTTTGTGGCTGACGCTCGTGGCGAACTTGATCGGGTCATTGGTGGCGTGCTTCTGGTCTCAGCACTCGCATCATTCTTCTTCTCGGTGCCGTTTGTCGTTCGATTCTCACTGCTTGGTCTGGCCATGTTTGCTCTGGCCGCTCCGACCTTCGGTGGGAAGGGAACAGGAAGGCGGATTTTTCTTGGGGTCTGGGCCGGGTATGTCGTCTCTGTTTCCTTCTTTGTCCTGATGCTGGCGTCAGAATCGACCGTCTCTGTTGCCGGGAACAGTTCGCCGTTTGGCGGACTCCTCCTCACGATCCTGCTGTCGTCGGTCGCGATTGTGCTCTCGCTTCCGCTCGGGATCATGCTCGCTCTTGGCAGGTCATCCCGGCTCCCGATTTTCCGTCTGATGTCGACGGCGTACATCGAGCTGATTCGCGGCGTTCCGTTGATTACGTGGCTGATCGTCGCCTTCATCATGTTGCCGGTTGCTCTTCCGCAAGGCATCGAGATCGGGGGCGTCGCCCGTGCGATTGGGGCGATGTCCCTCTTCTCTGCCGCCTACCTTGCGGAGAACGTTCGCGGAGGTCTCCAGTCGATTCCAAAGGGGCAGTACGAGGCTTCCCAGGCGATGGGCTTGACGATCACCCAGACCACGGTCTTCATCGTTCTGCCACAGGCGCTGCGTGCAGTCATCCCAGCCCTTGTTGGTCAGGTCATCGCTCTGTTCAAAGACACGTCCCTCGTCACGATCGTTGGGCTGTTCGACTTCTTGCACATTGCGAGACAGGTCATCCCTGGGCAGGCGCAGCCGTTCAATTTCATTGGAGTATTTCGAGAACCGCTGCTGTTTGCGGCAGTGGTGTATTGGATGTTCACGTTCACATTCAGCCGCATCTCTTTGCGGTTGGAGAAGAAGCTCGGCGTCGGCGAACGCTAAGAGAATTCACAAGGAGCCAACATGTCAGAAAGCGAAATGTCATCGCAACGAACTCTCGGAGAACCGATAGTTATCACCGAGGGTGTCAAAAAGTGGTTTGGAGACTTTCAGGCGCTCAAGGGAGTTACCGCGACAGTCCGTGAGCGCGAGGTGGTCGTGGTCATCGGGCCTTCCGGCTCTGGCAAGTCGACCTACATCAGGTGCATCAACAGGCTCGAAGCTCACCAAGAGGGCACGATCATCGTTGATGGGACCGAGCTGACAAACGACATCAAGAACGTCGAAAAGATTCGTTCCGAGGTCGGGATGGTGTTCCAGCAGTTCAACCTGTTCCCACACCTGACGGTGCTTGACAACATCACACTCGCGCCTCAGTGGGTGAGGAAGCAGCCAAAAGCCGAGGCGGAAGAGTTTGCTATGGGCCTGCTTGAGCGAGTCGGTATCCCTGAACAAGCACTCAAGTTTCCAGGCCAGCTCTCCGGTGGGCAGCAGCAGAGGGTGGCAATCGCCCGTTCGCTCGCGATGCAGCCGAAGATCATGCTCTTCGACGAGCCGACATCAGCCCTCGACCCCGAGATGATCAAAGAAGTTCTTGACGTTATGCAGGAGCTTGCCCTGTCTGGAATGACGATGATTGTGGTCACCCACGAGATGGGGTTTGCTCGAGAGGTTGCAGACCGCGTCCTCTTCTTCGACTACGGCACCATCGTCGAGGAGGGAACACCAGAACACTTCTTCACGAATCCCCAGCACGATCGAACGAAGCTGTTTCTGAGTCAGATTCTGTGAGCGAGAGGCGATCGCCTCTCTGTCCACCGCCTACCGCCTACCGTCTACCGTTTTCGGAATGAACCTCTTGAGTAGGTCGCGCTGAATTGGTAGTTGTGTCTTGTGCAGGACTTCCGAAAGCTTCGTGCGTGGCAGCAGGGGATGGATGTAGCAGAGCGCGCGTACGCTGCGGGTCGGACGTTCTCCGACGACGAGCGCTATGGGCTTCGCAGCCAGATTCAACGAGCCGGCGTTTCCATTCCAAGCAATATCGCGGAGGGATGCGGACGCCGATCCGGGCGGGAGTTCGTACGGTTCCTGCGCATTGCTTACGGGTCGGCCTGCGAGGTTGAGACACAGGCTCTTCTTGCGATGCGCATCGAGATCGGAGATCAAACAGTCCTGCAGCAATTATTGATAGACGTCGAAGACGTCCGCCGAATGCTCGCGGGTCTCATCGTGAGTGTGCTCGCTGAGGACGGTGGACGGTAGTCGGTAGACGGTGAACCTTCCTGCGCTCAGAACGTCCCCAACTGATCCCACAGGTCTTGCTCTGCGAGATCAATTGTCGTCCACGCCATTGCGATGGCTCCGTCGCGGATTGTTTGCATGCCCTTTTCGGTGAGGGTCGCAGCGGCGAATTCCTTCTGGTGATTTACGGCAGGCAAGCAGTCGAGGCTGAGCATCGGGTGGATTGACGGGAGCTCGTATGACACGTTGCCCATGTCCGTTGACCCGGAGGTGAACGGTTCGATATCGGCGTACATTGGCATCGGCCGTCCCGCCGCAGCTGTGTTTGTGTGGTAGAGCTTCGCAAGGACTTTGTCGTTGCGTATGTTCTTGTATCGGTATCCCCTTGGGGTGATTTCGTACCTGCAACCGGTCGCGACCGCGGCGGCCTCGAAGCACTTGCGGACTCGGTCACCGAGAACCTCGAGCCGCTCGTCCGTTTGCGAGCGGACATACCACGACATCGACGTGTGAGCCGGCACGATGTTGGCAGCGGCTCCGCCGTGAGTGATGATTCCGTGGATCCGATCTGAGTCGAGTATGTGCTGCCTGAGCGCTGCCACGTTTGTGTACGCCTGGACCGCTGCGTCGAGTGCATTGATCCCAATCTCCGGAGAACCTGAGGCATGGGCTTCCTTGCCGTAGAAATCGACATCTAGGTGGTCTATCGCAAGAAAAAGAGGATCGACCAGGTCCTTTGAACTCGGGTGGATCATCATCGAGGCCGCGGCGTCCTTGAATGCACCAGCGTTGATGAGGTCGACCTTGCCTCCGAAGTTCTCCTCAGCAGGGGTACCGAGAACCGTGACGCGGATACCGAGATCTTCGGCGACGGCGCCCAATGCAATGCCAGCACCGATCCCCGCCGTGGCGATGATGTTGTGGCCGCACGCATGCCCGACCTCTGGGAGCGCGTCCATCTCTGCGCAGATGACGACCCGTGGTCCTTTTGTCCCGATCTTTGCCTCGAACGCGGTGTCGAGCCCATATGCTGGATGCTCGACCTCGAACCCGCCGTTTCGGAGTGCTTCAGCCATCTTTGCGGAGGTCTCGTGCTCCACATAAGCAAGCTCAGGGTTGTGGTACATCCAGGTGGACAGTTCCTGGAGAGCCGCCTCGTGCTCGGAGAATCGTTGCTCTGCTGTCTGCTTGTTGATCGATTCCACAATGACTCCTCGGAATAGTCAGACCCCTCGTTCCGTTGCTGTCGTGGGTGCACGAACGATTCTTCGTCGACACCCGCGACCGCAACAGCGACATCTTACGTAGCATGACGAGGGCAAGGAGGATCGATGGGCCACTACCACGAAGAATCACAGCGCTACAACGCGACCGCTGCTGAACTGCGCAAACTGATCCCAGGTACCTACGACGGATATCGGGAGATGCACAAGCAGGCGATGACCGAGGGTGAACTGACCGTTGGGGTCAAGGAGCTGATCGCTTTGTCATATGGAATCGCTGAACGGTGTGACTCGTGCATCGCGTCCCACGCCAGAGGCGCAGCTCGCGCCGGTGTCACAACCCAGCAGGTGGCTGAGGCCATCTCGGTCGCTGTCATGATGCAAGGCGGTCCAGGCACTGTCTATGGAGCCAAGGCCTTTGAGGCCTTCAAGGAATTCCAGGAGAAATACGCATGATCACGGTCGCCTCGTTCCCTTCTCCTACGCAGAACGTCCTTGAGATTGGCCCGTTGACCATCCACTTCTACGGCATCCTGATCGCAATAGGCGTCATTGTTGCGATCATTGTGTCTCGGAACAGGTATGTCCGGTTTGGCGGATCCGGCGAGTTGTTCGAACGAATCGCGATCTGGGGCGTCGTCGTTGGATTCCTCGGAGCCAGGGTCGCGTATGTCGTAACGCACACCGCGCGGTTCGAGGGCAGGCCGTGGGCGGCGTTGTACATCTGGGAAGGTGGCCTCGCCATCTACGGTGGACTGATCTTCGGAGCCCTCATCTTCATCTACCTCCTGAACCGATGGGGAGGCGATGCCTTCGCCATCGGTGATGCTGTTGCCATTGGTATCCCGCTCGCTCAAGCGATCGGGCGGTGGGGAAACTACTTCAATCAAGAGTTGTTCGGAACCCCCAGTGATCTCCCATGGGCGGTCGAGATCGGTGAAAGGCAGGCCGCGGCTGCCGGCTACCCAGGGGTTTCGACGTTCCACCCGACGTTCCTCTACGAGTCTTTGTGGAATCTCTTGATCCTCATTCCGGTGATCCTCTGGTTCGAACGTAAGGCGAAGCTTGCAAAGGGCGCATCGCTTGGGCTCTATGTAGCTTTGTATGCACTCGTCCGATTCTTCATGGAACTCCTGAGGACCGACACCACGTTCCGATTTCTTGGTCTCTCTCGAAACGGCTGGGTCTCGGTTGGAGCGTTCCTCTTTGGAGTTGGATGGATTGTCTACACCCAGCGCCGAGCTGAGAAACGAACGCTCATCAGTGAGGCGACATTCTTCTCGCCCCAACCACAAGAATCCGGATCCGGCGCAGATGACAGAGGACAGATAACCGAGGACAGTTTGGAAGAGGGACCTGCCGAGGATGCATACTCGATGACGAAGGACCCTGGGGATGACGCGTCGGTAGCGAATCCCGGGTCAGAGGTCGAGGAAGACGGCACCTAGTCCACGATCCGCGCTCCGGAGGGCCGCAGGAAGCATCTGTCCCCCTTTCAAGGGGGACGGCAGAGTGAGGTACGAG
>JAQCAA010000120.1 GCA_027728645.1 Actinomycetota bacterium
TGTTTCGTGGTTTTTCTCCTCCTCTTCTTGCTCAGAGGCTCTCGGCTACCTCGCCCGTAAGTTCGAGACCCCACAAGACGTGCTGGTGGGAGATGCTCCTGCCAAGGTCTTATCGCTGGCCTGATTGGCGCAGCGCACCCGCTGGCTTCACTGTTCTCGCACATCATGTGCGGAGTGGAGGCTTAGAAGTCCTCGTGCATCTGTGACGGTGTCGGGCCTGCCTGACCCTGATACTTGGATCCAAGTTCTGGGGACCCGTATGGGAACTCGGCGGGGGTCGTCATTTGGTAGAAGCTGATCTGACCGATCTTCATGCGCGGGTAAATGGCGATTGGCAGGTTTGCGACATTGGACAGCTCAAGGGTCACCTGTCCGTTGAACCCTGGGTCGATAAAGCCAGCGGTCGAGTGAATGAGGAGCCCAAGCCTCCCAAGGCTTGACTTACCTTCGAGACGGGCGACGATATCGTCAGCGAGACCTATTACCTCAAGGGTTGACCCAAGAACAAACTCTCCTGGGTGGAGGATGAATGGATCGGAATCGCCCACGGTGACGGTGGATGTCAGATCGGCCTGGGGCTCTTTCGGATCGATGAGAGCGTATCGATGGTTCTCAAACACCCGAAAGCTCGGATCACACCGAATGTCGACGCTCGATGGCTGAACCATGCCCTCGTCGTACGGATCAATCCTGATTCGTCCGGCTTCGATGCTGTCCTTGATGGTGCGGTCTGAGAAGATCATCGGCTGGTGATAGTAGTCGGGGCTCGGTCGCCTAGACCGAGCGTTCCCTCACGATCTCGCCAACCTTTATCCGTTTGACCGCCCTCAACGCCGGTATCAGAGACAGTCCAGCCACGATGAACATCGCCGCGACCGTCCCGATGTACGCCATCGGACGCATATTGAGAGAGATCGGAAATTGGTCGTCTGAGAACGACTGCATGAATGCTGAAGCGGCCAGGTACCCCACCAAGAGTCCAGGCACGATGCCCATTGCCGTGAGCAACATGTTTTCGCCAGCCACCATCGCAGCGACCCTTCGGTGGGTCAGTCCGTTTGCCCTCATGGATGCGAACTCACCTGACCGCTCAGCCACGTTCACCGAAATCGTATTGAAGATCAGGGCGAAGGCCATGGCTCCACCGAAGAGCACCATCATCCCAATGAAAACAAAGAAGAAGACTTGGTAGCTCTCGACTGTCTCTCGCATCTGAGTCGCGTCGATGGCGGCAGCGACATCTGGCAGTTGCCGGATTGAGGCAATCACCGCTGAGGAATCCTCGGCGTCTCCATAGAGTGCCTTCACGGTGGTGGTGAGTGGACCGGCCAACACCCCCGGCGTGACGTCTGGGTTGCTTGCTTCGATGGCTTCTCTGAGAACGTCAGCGTCCATATAGGCAACCGTTCCGAGAGGTTCGTCCAAGAAGAGGGCGATGGTTGTCGTAATCGTCGTGCCGATGGATGCGAATTCGATCGTGACTTCGTCACCGACCTCGACGCCGAGGAGGTCTTGAACCGCCCCACCGACGAAGATTCCCGATGTGGGCACCGGCTCTGGGAACCCATGCATTTCCGTGTCTCGTTCATAGCCCTCCATGCGCGTTGGATAGGAAGCGCCATTGGCGGAGAGGGTTGCCGTCATTCCTAACACCGGTTCGACTGTGGCTACGCCTTGCACCGCTAGCACATTGGCGAGCTGCTCGTCGCCAACAACGGTCTCAAACACCACAGAGGCATCCTCGACGGCGATCTCGCCGAATTGTTGGTTGATGGCGGACAGCATCGTGCCAACCATTCCTGAACTTGCAAGGATCAACGTCATTGCAAGGACAACCCCAGCGATCATGGAGCCTGAGCGCCTCTTGTTCCTGCCGATGCCTCTCAGCATCATCCGCCACCGGACCGGTGCCTTTCTCAGCGGAGGAATCAGAGTCTCGAATATGGACCGCTTTCCATTCTCGATAGGGATGTCACCCCGCATTGCTTCTGCAGGGGCGAGCCGAGCGACGGAGCGAGCCGGAGGAATGGACGCAATGGCCCCCGCCGTCGCGCCGAAGGCCAGCGCGGCGATGATCGTAGGAATGTGCACAGCAGCAACGAGGTCTGGAATGCCGAAGACCACAATGTAGATCGCGGTCATTCCACGGCCCAACAGGGCGCCAAACACCGAACCAATCGCCGCACCCGCAAGGCCGACACCAATGCCGTATGACCGGTAGTGCCTGCTCATCGCCTTGCTCGTGAATCCAGAGGCACGAAGAGTCCCGATAACCCCTCGTTGAGAGAACACGAGTCTGGTGATGACAATGTAGATCGCCATGCCTGCCGCCAACAGGAACAGAACGGGAAATGCGACGGCCATGGTCTGGAGCCCACCGATCTCCGATCTGATTGTGTTGTTCGAAGGCTGATCGGCGAGTCGTTGCGTGGACGAAGCGTTGGCTGTGGACGCAGCGCCTTCGATGGCGATATCGACGTCCTCGGTTGCGACGCCGTCTTCGTACAGCACGAGCACCTGATTGCTCACAAAAAGACTATCGGTGCCAGCTAGTAGCGCCTCGTCGACGAATGCGACAGCGAACGTCTTTGGGGCGGTGAATACGCTCTGTGCATCCTTTGCCGGCCACAGGTACTCGGGGGACACAGCAATCCCAACAACCGTCGCCTCGAATCCAGCGATTGTGAAGGTGTCTCCAACGGTCAAGCCGAAGTCGGCCGCGGTATGGCTCTCGATAACGACCTCAGCGGTGGCGCCGCCTTGAAGGTATTCCCCGTCCTCGATGTCAATCATATTGATCGGAGGCTGGTCGCCGGTCGGCATCGCGATGATGCGGCCGATGAGCGAAAATTCACCGATTTCGAATGGAAGGTCGGCCTGACGACGCTCGATGACCTGGCTGACTCCAGGTAGTGCCATCACGGATTCTCGGAATCCATCGTTCGCCCCGGTCACTGTCAAATCGGCCATGCCGAGGCGTTCGTAGCTTCTCTCGAGGGATGATCCGAGGTTGAGGTATGCGTTGAAGGTGCCGGCAAACATGGAAACGCCAAGGATCACGGTGACGACCACCGCGACAAACTGCCACTTCTGACGTTTGATGTCTCTCCAGCGTTTCAGCGAGAGTGTCTTCACCAGGCAACGTCCTGAGGGTGAAGGGGGCTGGCATTGAGCTCCGTGCCGGTGATGCCACCGTCCTTCAACTCGATGACCCGGTTTGCAATCTTGGCAATGGCGCTGTTGTGAGTGACCACGACGATTGTGCGGTCCCCGGCGTCTGTGATAGACCTGAGGAGTTCAAGCACTTGGATGCCAGTCTCGGTGTCAAGGGCGCCGGTCGGCTCGTCGCAGAGGAGCAGAGGGGGATTCTTCACGAGCCCTCTTGCTATGGACACCCTCTGTTGTTCGCCTCCAGACAGTTGTCCAGGAAAATGGGTCATGCGATCTGCCAGACCGACGGACTCGAGGACCGCTTCGCTGCGATTCTGCACATCGCCGCCAGTCGTGGCCGAAGAACAGAGCGACCGCAATGCCGAGGAATGCGAGGGCTAGCACTTTGTTCGCGTCGTCCCACCACGGGGTCACGATGGCTGCCAGCAGGATCAGAAGGGTGGCTTCGGCAGCTCCCGTCCACCGATGGATCTTCAAGGGGTGCGTGATGGCTCGAGCGATCCGGACCGGCCAAGCCCGCGGCGTGACCATCTGCTCGTATTCGAAGTTCTCGGCGTCGTGGAGGTGCCAGGGTACAAGGTCGGTCTCGGCCTTGGTGATCAGCGCGAACACGGAGGTCAAAAGACCAACCGAGACCCAACCAGAATCCCAGGACCCACCGACGAGATAGCCGAAGGTCGGGAAGATCGAGGACTCGACGATGTAGTGCCCGAGGCGATCGAGATAGGCCCCACGAGGGGAGGAGGTTCGCTTCCAACGGGCGATCTCGCCATCGATGCAGTCGACCAGGAGATACAGCTGCATCGCGATCGCACACAGAACGGGTCCGGTCAGGCCGCCGAGCAATAGCGCAGCGGAACCGGTCAAGCCGATAGCGATCATGGCAAACGTGGTCTGATTCGCTGTCAGCGAGGTACGCACAGCAAGCCGAGTAATGTAGGGCGACGCGCGCCTGGCCCACAGCGTCCCAGCCCAGTGCTCGGCGGATTGCCGATCGGTAATGGACTCGGGTTGGCAGACAGCTCGGATCTCGGCGACCGACGGACGCGACGGCCGGACAGGCGAGGAATTCACGGCATAAGTGTACCGATGAAGGCCGGTATGGGACCGAAACGCACAATCGTGTTGCGGCGTACAGGTAGCTTAGTCAGCGCGATGGGAGACACGATTCCGGAATCCGGTCCGCCATCTCCGATCGTTGTCGTGGTCGCAACCGAACGCAGTGGCGCAACCGTTGCCGGGCAACCCGACAGCACGGCCCCGGCCGTCGACGGGGCCGTTGCCGTTGCTCGGTCTCTCGGCTCGGCCGAGGTAACCGTGATCACCCAAGACGCATCGGTCGAGTATGCGGAGCAGTTCGTTCCCGTCGCCGAGGTTGGAATTCGTGTCGCTGAGGGGACGGCCATGAACTGGACAGTGGTGCTCGCTGGTCTGCTCGAGCAGGCTGACCGTACGATCGTGGTCGCCGACAGCGACTCGGTCATCTCGACCTCGCTGGCACGGTCTGTCGCCGCTGCGGGGTCGACGAGCGTCGTGGTCGCTGCACTGGATGACGCAAACGTCGTCGGGGCTATCTCGGGAGTCCCGGTTCAGATCGACCGCGGATTGGTCGATCGTCCTGCTGCTTCCGGCTCGGCCAGGACTGTGGCGATGTCATGGCTCGTCGTGTCGGCCCGAGACGCGGTCTCGGTCGCATCGGTGCTCGAAACGATGCCCGTTGGCGGCGCTCGGCGCGTGAGCGAAGTGCTCGTGCCTGCCATCCTTCGCGCGGGCATCGCGCTTCGTGCCGTTCCGCCGCGACATCACCCGATCGGGAGTGCTGTGGAGACGGGCGCTGCTGCCGTGCTTGAGGACGCCCTCGACCGTGCCGACGCCGATTCGAACCGAATCGCGTCGGCAGTCAAGGCGGCTGACGGTCCGTTCGCCACGTATTGCGTCAGCCCGTATTCACGGTTTATCGCTGCGTTCGGTGCCCGGCGCGGGTGGACACCGAATGGAGTCACGGCGTTCTCGCTTGTGCTCGGCCTCGCCGCTGCGCTCTGCTTCCTCAACGATCGAACCGGGATCCTTGCGCTCGGCACATTCCTGCTGATCTCGTCCTTCGTCTTCGACTGCGTGGACGGACAACTTGCGCGCATCACGCTGAACTTCTCGAGCCGAGGGGCCTGGCTCGACCTGTATTCCGACCGGCTTAAGGAGTTCGCAATGGTCGCGGCCCTGGCCGCGGGCGCCGGGTCGTCACGC
>JAQCAA010000008.1 GCA_027728645.1 Actinomycetota bacterium
CTCTTGTTTTCGCCTTGGTCGCTACGCTTCCGACCAATGAATTATCCACGGCGCAACACGCGTCCACTCAACGTTGGCAAGGTTCAGGTCGGAGGAATGGCCCCGATCAGCGTCCAGTCAATGACCACCACCAAGACACATGACGTCGATGCGACGCTCGCGCAGATCTATGCGCTGGCTGGCGCTGGTGCCGACATCGTCAGGGTGACGTGCAACACCGTTGAGGCTGCCCAGGCGATCGCCGAGATAATGCCAAGGTCACCGGTCCCGATCGTTGCTGACATCCACTATCAGTACAAGCTCGCCCTTGCCGCAATTGAGGCAGGCGTTTCAGCGCTTCGTCTGAATCCAGGCAACATCCGAAACGAAACACATATCAAGACGGTTGCGAAAGAAGCGCTTGCAGCTGGGATTCCAATTCGGATCGGCGTAAACGCCGGTTCGCTCGACAAGGACCTGCTTGCAAAGCATGGTGGCCCAGTTCCAGAGGCCCTTGTCGAATCTGCATTGATCGAAGCCAAGTATCTCAACGATGTCGAGTTCCACGACATCAAGATCTCTGTGAAGCACTCAAGCGTCCCGATGATGATCGAGTCGTACCGACTCCTCGCAGACGCAGTGGACTACCCGCTGCACCTCGGTGTCACGGAAGCTGGACCGCCCCCTGGCGGTCTGATCAAGTCCGTAGCTGGGATTAGCACGCTTCTCTCCGAAGGCATTGGCGACACAATCCGATTCTCGCTCACAGCAGATTCGACCGAAGAGGCCAAAGCCGGACGATCGCTACTCGAATATCTTGGGCTGAGGGAGCGCTCGTCTCTTGATCTCATCGCATGTCCGTCGTGTGGCCGCGCCGAAGTAGATGTCATCGCGGTGGCATCCGAAGCAAACACCCGCCTTGGGGCACTTGGGATTCCTATCCAGGTTGCCATCATGGGTTGCGTCGTAAACGGTCCTGGCGAGGCCCGTGAGGCCGATCTTGGACTCGCAGCTGGCAAAGGGAGAGGCCACCTCTTCATCAAAGGACAGGTTGTCCGCGTGGTGCCTGAGGCCGAGATGGTTGATGCTCTTGTAGAAGAAGCGCTTTTGCTATCTGAACAAGGTGCCGAGGCACGAATCGCGGCAGCGGACGTCTCAGCCGCAGACCTCGCTCACGAAACGGCTCTCGAACTGCTCACCTCGCAGGGTGACGTCAACGACGCAAAGCAACGCCGTGAGGCCGTCAGACAGGTCGCCGAGGGCCTGCCGTCCTGATGCTGCGCCGAGGACCCTCGGTCAGCTAAAGGGTCGCTAAGCTCGGCAACCCGCACCCTTCTTCAGGAGACGCATGCGCTGGTCGCAAGCCTTTATCCCAACACTTCGTGATGATCCCGCTGACGCCGAGGCAGTAAGTCATCGCCTATTGGTTCGTGCTGGGTACATCCGTCAACTCATGTCTGGCATCTACTCGATGCTTCCCCTCGGGCAACGTGTGCGGGCGAAGGTCATGAACATCATTCGTGAAGAGATCGACGCCATTGGGGGTCAGGAGTTTCTTCTCCCTCAGCTTCATCCAAAGGAGATCTGGGACCGCACCGGCCGATCTGAGACCATGTCGGACATCATGATGTCGTTCGAGGACAACAAGGGTGCAGCGGTTGTGCTCGGTCCGACTCACGAGGAAATCTTTGCAACGGTCTCATCAGAGCTCAACTCGTACAAGCAACTGCCTCAGCTCTGGTATCACATCCAAACAAAGTTTCGGGACGAGGCGAGGCCAAAATCAGGGCTATTGCGGGTGCGCGAGTTCACAATGAAGGACTCGTATACGTTCGATCTGGACTTCGACGGTCTCGATATTCAGTTCGACCGCCACTACGCCGCCTATGTCCGAATCTTTGAACGCCTAGGCATGAACGCAGTAGCAGTAGCTGCCTCTTCGGGTGCCATGGGCGGCAAGGAATCTGTCGAATTCATGGTGGCGAGCGACGTCGGGGAGGACGAGGTTGCTCACTGCGACGCATGCGGCTACGCAGCAAACGTTGAGACAGCCAGTTCGTCTGTTCCAGATATCGAAGACCCTGATGGCGAGTTCGCTGTCGAGCGGTTCCCAACGCCAGGGGTACGAACTATCGCCGACCTCGAGGGCTTCGCAGGCGGAGCCCTCGCCGATCGACAGATCAAAACTCTGGTCTACTTCCTCGACGATGAGATTGTCCTCGTGCTTCTTCGAGGAGATCACGGCCTCCAAGAGCAGAAACTCCTCGATGTGACTCAGACAACGAGATCGAGGCCGGCCCAGTCTGACGAGATCATGGCCTTGCTCGGCGCTGAGGCTGGAAGCCTTGGAGCCGTTGGAGTCGACGGCGTGAGGGTTATTGCTGATGAAGGCCTGCGTGGCAGGCGATCGATGACCACCGGAGCGAACGAGAACGATTTTCATGTGAGAGGTGTTGATGTCGAGCGCGACATCGTGATTTCTCAGTGGGCTGATGTCCGAGCCGTTGTGGACGGCGAACACTGTGTCGAGTGTGGAAATCCGCTCAAGGTATTTACCGCAATCGAGGTCGGTCATATCTTTAAGCTCGGCACCTTCTATGCAGAACCGCTCGGCGTCACGGTGCTCGACAAGGATGGCAAGACCGTTCCTGTTGTCATGGGCTCGTACGGCATCGGAGTGGAGCGAAACATGGCCGCCTCAGTCGAGGCGAACCACGATGACAAGGGGATTGTGTGGCCAGCCGAGATCGCACCATTCCACGTCGTCATTACGGTCCTGCGGCCCGACGACGAGGCTTCGATCGAAGTGAGCGAAAAGCTCTATAGCGAGTTGATAGAGGCAGGCGTTGAGGTTCTTCTCGATGACCGTGACGAACGCCCAGGTGTCAAATTCAAAGACGCCGAGCTGATTGGCGTCCCCTTCAGAATCACGGTCGGGCCACGAGGGATCGACAACGGAGTGGTCGAGTTTGTGACACGTAAATCAGGCGAGAGCACAGAGGTCGCCTTCGACGAGATTGTGTCCGAGGTCGTCCGGCTTCTTCGTTAACCGCTGATCCACCCCCAATCCACTCTGTTTCCTGGGAGGTCAGCATGGTCAGGCGCTCGGTATACTGGCATGCACGAACCGAGATCTCTGCAGAGGTGGGCCGTGGCCCGCCTCTTTGTTTGAGCAGAGTTCTCTTTTGGTGTGCAAGGAGCATGATGAGCAGCGTCGCAGACAGACTGTGGGAGACGATTGAACCCTACGTCGCGGCCGAAGGTGTGGAGCTCGATGACCTCGAGGTTCTCAACGGAGGCCAGCTTGTGCGCGTCACGATCGATGCCGAAGGGACAACGACCACAGAGCACCCTGCTGCTGAATTGGGAGTCGATGTTATTGCCGAGCTTTCACGTGGTATCGGAAGGCTTCTGGACGCTGCGGATCCAATCCAGGGGTCATACACCCTCGAAGTGTCCTCCCCAGGGCTCGAACGCAAGCTGAGGCGACCTCGCCACTACGAAAAGTCCCTCGGCAAAGCGATCAAACTCAAGACCTTCGGCGAGATCGAAGGCTCAAAGACTCACTCAGGAACCTTGGTGGCAGCTGATGACGAATCGTTCGTCGTTGATGTCGAAGGTTCGAATCGAACAATTACATATGGCGACGTCTCTTCGGCACGAACGGTGTTCGTGTGGGAGAAGAGCGGCCAAGAGGCCAAGCAGGCGTAGGAGACACGATGGATGACAACCTGATGGACGCACTCGATCTTCTCGAAAGAGAAAAGGGAGTTCCGCGCGACGTAATCCTCGAAGCACTTGCCAATGCGCTTGTTTCGGCATACAAGCGCACACCCGGTGCTGCAGAGGAGGCGCGAGTCACCATTGATGCTGACACCGCTGAAATCAAGGTGTACGGCCAAGTTCTCGATGAGGAAGGCAACGTGGTCGAGGAGTGGGAAGACACGCCAGACGATTTTGGGCGTATCGCGGCTCAGACCGCAAAACAGGTCATTCTTCAACGGCTTCGAGATGCGAAGCGAGATCAGATCTTCGACCTGTACGAGGGCCGCGAGGGTGACCTCATCACTGGGATCGTCCAGCAGTCAGATCACAGATTTGCGATTTTGGATCTGGGGGATGCCGAAGCCATGCTTCCAGGTTCGGAGAAGATTCCGTTTGAACGGCTCGAACGTGGGAATCGCGTGAAGGCGATCATTCTTGAGGTCCGTGGCGAGGGTAAGGGCGCACCCATCGTGGTATCGCGCAGCCACCCAGAGTTCATCCGTGCACTGTTTGCGCTCGAGGTGCCAGAGCTTGTCGATGGCGATATCGAGATCAAGGTCATCGCACGAGAGGCTGGCCATCGAACCAAGATCGCGGTCGCTTCGAACGACCCGAACATCGATCCAGTCGGGGCCTGCGTAGGAGCCAGAGGTTCGAGAGTGCGCCAAGTAGTCAACGAGCTCAAGGGCGAAAAGGTCGACATCGTCGAGTGGGATGAGAACTCCCAGGCATTCATCGCAGAAGCGCTGAGCCCTGCGCGTGTGATCGAAGTGCGCATTGACGAAGAAGAAAAGACTGCTGTGGTGATCGTTCCAGACCACCAGCTTTCTCTTGCCATTGGTAAAGAGGGCCAGAACGCACGCCTTGCTGCCCGACTCAGCGGATACCGCATCGACATCCAGTCCGAGTCACAGGATCTCGGTCTCGATGCCGAAGACGATGAAGATGTCGAGTTCGAAACTGTTGCCGAAGGTGACGGTGCTGGCGACGCAGAGTCATCGGCGGTCGATGACGCTGCCGAGGTCGAGGAAGCCGCGGACCAAGAAATTGCTGTGGACGAAGAGATTGTCGAAGAAGTCCAGACCGAGGAGGGCGCCGGCGACGACGAGGTATTGGCTGTGGAAACGGCTGCATCAAAGGCGGCTGTGGAAGTCGTGGATGCTGACGGTCCAGAAACCGAAGATCAAGAGGATGCCGCTGACGAAAGCGAAGCGGATCCGGAAGAGAACGAGCTCGATCACACCGAGTGATCAGTTAGAGCAAACCGCGCGGAGGTGAGCGTGCCAAAAGTACGCCTATATGAACTGGCACGAGAGCTTGGCCAAGAGTCCAAGGATGTGCTTGCGCGCGCTCTGGAGCTTGGCCTCGACGTAAAGACCGCATCTTCAGGAGTTGACGAGGACGCAGCCGTCCTCGTCAAGGCGTCCTACGGCGCCGCGGCACCGGCCGAAGAAGTCGCTGCAACGGTAGATGCAGTCAAAGAACGACAGGATTCCGAGGAACCGGTGGCCGCTGCTGAGCCTGAACTGGTGTCGGATGCGACTTCTGTCGAGACTCCGGTGGAGGGCGAGGCACCAGATGACGCCGAAGCCACTTCAGACGCTGGAGGCGTTCCAAACGGAGAAGCGGCAGACGGTGAAGAAGGTGAGGACAAGGTTCTCCTCGTCGAGCCAGGTATCACGGTTCATGACCTCGCCCGAATGATTCAGGTCCGTACCGCTGACATTGTCAAGACACTGATGTTCATGGGCGAGATGGTGCCAGGGGGCGGAGAGATTCCAGTAGCCGCCTTGGAACCTCTCGGCCGCGAACTTGGCTGGGAGTTTCTCGTCGCTGAATCCGAGGAGAAGGAAGAGCCAAAAGGCAGAGAACGCCACATTATTGAGTACGAAGACGACCCAGCGAGTCTCGTTCGACGTCCGCCTGTCGTGACAGTGATGGGTCATGTTGATCACGGCAAGACTCAACTCCTCGACACGATTCGACATGCAAATGTCATCGAGGGCGAGGCGGGGCGTATCACTCAGCACATCGGTGCCTACCAGGTTGGTACTGGCGAATCTGCCGTTACGTTCATCGATACGCCAGGTCACGAGGCGTTCACTGCCCTGCGCGCACGCGGGGCCGATGTCACGGATATAGCGGTCATCGTTGTTGCAGCGGATGACTCCGTGATGCCGCAGACGGTCGAAGCGCTCAGCCACGCAAAGGCAGCCGGCGTCCCGATTATCATCGCAATCAACAAGATTGATCTTGAAGCAGCAGACCCGTTCGCTGTCAGGGCAGCTCTCACGCAGCACGAAATCGTTGTCGAAGAGCTCGGTGGGGAGACACCAGCGGTTGAGCTATCTGCACTCAACGGCGACGGTGTCGATGACCTCCTTGAAATGATCTCAATCGTTTCCGAGGTCGAGGAGCTGAAGGCGAATCCGAACGCTCCAGCAATCGGGACCGTCATCGAGGCTCAGATCGAGGTCGGACGCGGGCCGGTCGCAACAGTAATTGTTCAGCGAGGCACGCTCAAGAAAGGCGCCGCCATCGTGGCAGGGTCGATCTCAGGCCGCGTGCGCGCAATGTACAACGACAAGGGCGAGCAGATCACTTCGGCACCACCTTCGACACCCGTCCTCGTCACAGGTTGGGATGACTTGCCGACCGCTGGCGACATGTTCGAAGTTGCTCAGAATGAACGAGTAGCTCGAAAGCTTGCCCAAGCCAGAATCGACGAACTTCGCTCGATTGAGCTGTTCGTTCCGACTGCTGTGGATCGCCTCGGAATGCTGATCGAGCAAATCAGAACCCAAGATCATTCAGAGCTGAGGATCATTGTCAAGGCAGATGCCTTTGGCTCACTGGAAGCCATCAGGGAGACCGTCGGAAAGATCAGTAGAGACGACGGCTCTGTGTCGATCGTCCATGCTGCCGTCGGTGGAATAAACGCAAATGATATTTCTCTTGCGGAAGCCGCTGATGCAATCGTGTATGGGTTCAACTCGAGGCCCGACGCAACTGCGAGAGCGGCAGCTAAGAAGGCCGGGATTGATGTGCGAACGTTTTCGATCATTTATGAGCTTCTCGACGACGTCGAGTCTCTGCTTGTTGGCGAACTCTCGCCGGACGTGGTCGAGACCTTCCTCGGTGTCGCTGAGGTTCGTCAGGTGTTCCGTGCTCCGAGGCTTGGGGCCGTCGCTGGTTCGTATGTCACCGAGGGCTCAATCAACAGGAACGCCAGAACACGGTTGGTCCGTGACGGCGTTGTCGTCTACGACGGGCGCATCGTGTCACTTCGGCGATTCAAAGAGGATGTCCAAACGGTTGCGACAGGATTCGAGTGTGGAATCGGTCTCGCCAACTTCCGAGATATCAAGGACGGCGACACAATCGAGTCCTACGAGGTCAAGGAAGTTGCCCGTACCTAGTGGGTTGCGGGACGTGCCAGTAGTGTCGGCTTCCAACGGTTGAAGGGTTCGCAATGGCTCGCCAGAACAGTCAGCGCATGCGCAAGGTCAATGAACTCGTGCGCGAGATCGTGGCAGAAGCAGTGCGCGATCTCAAAGACCCGAGAATCGGGTTCCTCACCATCACCGGCGCAGAAACTGCACCTGACCTGCGGCACTCGGTGGTGTACTACTCAGTGATGGGCACCGAGGAGGAGAAGGTCGGTACCGCTGCTGCCCTCGTCTCTGCAACACCTCGACTGCAACGCGAGATCGGGTCTCAGTCGCGTTTGCGGTACACGCCAAAGCTTCTGTTCAAGGTCGATCCCGCGATCGACGAGGGGATCAAGATCACACAGATGGTCAAGGATCTGGACATGGGAGAGAATCGCGATGCATCGCCCGGCCAGGGATCGGATGATGCCAATGAGGCCTGACGAAGCAGCCCTTCAGGCGATGGCCGATACGATTGAACAGGCGTCGACTATTGGGGTCGTTGGTCATGTCGGCCCGGATGGAGATGCACTCGGGTCGATGATTGCGCTTGCGTTTGCTGCCCGCGAGGCAGGCAAAGACGCCGTTGCTTCATTTGCAGAACCCTTTGTTGTTCCTGCGGAGATGGCGTTTCTCGACACATCAGTCCTTGTCCCGCCTTCTGAGTTCCCAACTGACCTCGACCTTGCGATCGCTGTGGATACATCGGTGGCGTCACGAGTCGGGTCGCTTGCTGGGGCCATGGGGAAGGCAAAGACGCTTGCTGTCATCGACCATCACATCTCCGACGGATCGTGGGGCGATGTGCTTCTGATCGACAGGTCGGCAGCGGCGACAACCGAGCTTGTACATGCTGTTCTCACGAAGCTCGGATGGGGTATCTCAGCCCCGGTTGCCAAGGCTTTGTATACGGGTCTCGTGACCGACACCGGACGATTTCAGTACTCATCGACCATGGCAGGAACGCACCTCATCGCCGCCGATCTGCTCACCGCAGGCGTCGAACCGGATGTGATAGGACAGAAACTCTTTGAAGAGGCGCCCTTCGGCTATTACAAGGTCGCGGCGAGAGTTCTCGAGAGAGCTGTTTTTGATGAGGAACACGCATTCGTGTGGTCGGCTATGACTTTGGCAGATCTCGAGGAAGGCGGCGTTGCCTATCACGAAGTCGACTCGCTGATAGACCTTGTTCGCCTGGCCCGCGGCTCCCAGATTGCGTGTCTTCTCAAAGAGGCGAAGCCCGGTGTGCACAAGGGGAGCCTCCGTTCGCGGGGCGTCGTTGACGTCGCGGCGATTGCCGGTGCCTTTGACGGAGGCGGTCATCACAACGCCGCCGGATTCACATCGACCCTGGAGCCAGCCGAGATCGTTCGCAGAATCACTGCGCTCCTCCGGTGACACCGCTAGCCCCAGGATTCTTACTCATCGACAAGCAGCAGGGTTGGACGTCCCATGATGTCGTCGCCAAAGTGCGGCACCACATTGGCGGAAAGGTCGGCCACGCTGGGACATTGGACCCGATGGCAACGGGCCTTCTCGTTCTCGCTGTTGGCGGTGCCAGTCGTCTGCTGCGCTTCGTGCAGGGAGCACAGAAGGAATACATCGCGACGGCGCTGTTCGGGGTGGCAACTGACTCGCTTGACGCTGACGGTGCAGTGCTCACCCGGGAGCCGCTTCCTGTCACGACCGAACAGATCGAGGATGTAATGGAGCGCTTCCGGGGAAACATCCTCCAAGTTCCACCGATGGTTTCGGCACGCAAGGTTGAAGGGAAACGGTTGTATGAGCTAGCCAGAGAAGGCAAGGTCGTGGAACGGGAGGCGCGAGCCGTGACAATCTTTTCCTTGGAGCTCGTTGACATTGCTCCCTCTGACTATCCAGAGGTCACCTTTCGAACGGTGTGCTCCACAGGAACCTATGTTCGAACGCTGGGAGACGATCTCGCTAGAGCCCTAGGAGGTCGGGCGCATCTCACGGCGTTGCGTCGGGTTCGGAACGGTGCGCTTCGCGTGGAAGACGCGGTCTCTGTTGACGAAGTCATAGCTGCGGCCGATAGTGGGACGGTCGGAGATCTTGTGATCGAGGCATCCAAAGCGCTTGACGATTTGGCTGTCATCAGTGTGGATGACTCAATAGCTTTCCGCGTGCGTAATGGTCGGCCCCTCGAGGTGGAGGATTTCGAAGCTTGGGCGGTCGAGGGCATAATCCGAATCACAGACAAGGACGAACGGCTGCTTGCCGTGTACCGTCGTGCCGAACATCAGTTCCTACCTGAGGTGGTTCTCGGTTGAAAGTGTTCACAGGTAACCCGAATAGCTGGAATGAACAGCGCAACCGGTACGCGGTGGCTGTCGGCGTTTTCGACGGCGTTCACCGTGGTCACAAGGCTGTGTTCGATGCCGTTCGGCAAGCGTCTGGAGGTCTGGAACTTTGCGCTCTGACCTTTGGCTCTCATCCAGCGACTGTCGTAGCGGACGAACCAGCGCCTCTCATGCTCATGACACTTGACCGCCGCTTGCAGCTTCTGGACGAAGTCGGCATTGAAGCGGTCGCCGTGATCGACTTCGACAACGCTGTCAGGCACCTTTCGCCGCGCGCATTCGTCGAGGTGTTCCTCACCGGTGCATTGAACGCAGATCTTGTTGCTGTTGGGCGCGGCTTTCGGTTCGGATACCAGGCCGAAGGCACAGTTGATCATCTTCGTCTGCTCGGTCAGAAGCTCGGATTTGATGTCGTCGAGGCACAGATTGTCAACCTCCACGGAACGGAGGTGCGGTCTTCTTCGATTCGGGCGTCGATCGCGATGGGAAGTGTGGAGCTTGCGGCCCGAATGCTCGGAAGGCCGTTCGAGATAGCCGGTGCGGTTGTTGAGGGAGACAGGCGGGGCCGAACAATCGGTTTCCCGACCGCCAACATCACGATGCCCGAAGGTGTGGTCAGGCCGGCAGGCGGCGTATACGCGGTTCGCTGTCTCGTCGATGGCTCGAGCTTCGACGGTGTCTGTAATGTCGGAACGCGACCGACCTTTGGGGGAGGGGAGGAGTCGATTGAAGTACACCTGTACGACATCGACGTCGACCTCTACGGCAAAACAGTCCTTGTGGAATTCATCGACAGGATTCGTGACGAACAACGGTTTGACTCGGTGGAAGCATTGGTAGCGCAGATCAAAGTAGACATAGGTACGGCGAAAACAATCTTTGGATAGGCGTGCGCCTATCCAAACGCCTACCGCCTACCGCCTACCGCCTTGCGCCTACCGCGCTTTCAGAACCGGCAGGTGGAGGCGCTTCCGGTCGGTTCGTCGGGTTTCGGAATTCGGCTTTCGGCTTTCGGCTTTCGGCTTTCAGAACGGAGGGTGTTCCGGTCGGTTCCTCGGTTATCGGGATTCGGAGTATCTTTCTGGCCCGTCCTCTGCCCTCTGTCGTCGGTCCTCTGCAATCGAATTTCCTTCCGTAATCCGCCTTCCGTTTAGACCTCTTGTATCGCGTCCTCGCTTGCCGCATCCTGACAGCGCACCGCGCTTCCTGGGAATGGAAGCTGATGATTTGGGCCCTAGCTGCAGTTGCGGTGATGTCCGTGCCAACAATTGGTGTGACGGAGGTTTCGCCTGGTGATGCGATCGGGCTTGCTCCGAACCCGGTTGTCAGATCTGGAACCTCTTCGGCGGGAGCCTCCTCGCACGGGTCGCCATCTGGCATGTTTCCCGTATCGCTTCCTTTCGCCGGGGTAGCTGTTCTCAGCGCGGCGTCCCTGGTCTATACGCGGAGGCGAAACGACGAACCTCTTCTCGTCCTCGTTCATGGTGACGGAGGCTCGGCCGAGGACTTCGACTACCTCATCGACGAGATGAACGTGGATCCGACGAGGATCGTTTCGTTTGACTACAGCGATGTGAGCGGCGTTGGCTCGTCGACCTCGTCGTCTCGCACAGTCTCAACGGCTTCCGCAGCGGATGCGCTTGATGCGCTCCTCAGGGACCTCGCCGAACAGAACTCGAACATCTACTCGATTCATCACTCTCGCGGCGGGGCTGTTGGGGTGGAGATGATCGCAAACATCGATGAAGGATCACGCCCCCCAATCGATGGCTACCGAGGCGCGTCGCTGCTTGATCCGGCGATCGCGTCAGGGTTCATCGGCGAACTCCAGTCGATTGGCGGATCTTCGATCCCCTTGCTCGATCGAATACCAGATGATGGTGGATTCAATCCAATCCGTTGCGGCTTGGACGGATGCCGCGATGTGAGGGAGCACCTAGGGCACAACGCCGGAGTTGAGGTCGTTGCCATCAAGAACCCTGACGCTGTCGTAACAAACTTTGAAGGCGCCCCAGAGGGCCTGAGGACATTCGAGCTGGTCGACAACAAGCCGAGTGCATTGTGGTACTTCCTTGTGAACCCCATTTTTGGGGCGATGCGGAGCTCGGAAGCTCACGGTTCGGTACTGGCTGACGAGCACGTGGCAGCCTGCATCGCCGCTGAGATTGACGAGCCTGGCTCGTGTATCGGCCTAGCGACTCCGGCGTCGCGATAGTTCGGCACCATTGAGACGGTTCGGAGTCCTGGCAGCCGTGATACCTTCTTGGGATGAATGGAACCAGGCACCATGGCGTTTCGCCTTTTGAAGAGAAGTACGGATTCGCCAGAGCGGTCAGAGTCGGTGAGAGAGTCGAAATCGCAGGTACGGCACCTGTGCCTCCCGTTGGGGGCTCGCTTGCATCTGGCCCGTTCGCCCAGATGATGCGCTGCGGCGAAATAGCGATTGAGGGACTCGTGGCGCTCGGAGGCTCAGCCTCCGATGTCGTGAGAACCCGTATGTTCATCATCAACGCAGACGATGCCGATGAGATCGGACGTGCGCACAAGGCGCTGTTCGGCGCATCCGAGCCGGCATCCACGATGGTCGTTGTCGCTGGGCTGCTTGACCCTAAGTGGCTTGTTGAGATCGAAGTGGAAGCGATCGTCAACCACCAATGACGCAAGAGCGCTATAACATTTGGGACTGCTAACCTGCCGTTTGGGCAATCGCCCGACCACTTACTCGCGTAGGAAAGTACCTCGTGAACGACACTCAGACTGTTGTAGATGAATATGGAACGCATGCCACGGACACGGGCTCGCCCGAGGTTCAGGTAGCGCTCCTGACAGAACGCATCAATCACCTCACCGAGCACCTGAAGACCCACCAAAAGGATCATCATGGCCGGAGGGGTCTACTCATGATGGTCGGTAAGCGTCGGCGACTGCTTCGGTATCTCCAGGAACAAGACGTGGAGCGTTACCGGAACCTGATCGCAAAATCGGGTTTGCGTCGCTAGCCAATTCGACACGAAGGCGGCTCTGCTGCTTTCTGTCATATCCGGCTCGTGACGAATCATGGAGGATTCGTATCAGTTGACAGTGGTGCGTATTCGAACTAATCCTCGAATACTGACCACTGCCAATTGGGCGAGACTCCCTTACAAAAGGAGAAACGCGTGGCAGAGACCACCGTTCGCGGGCGCGTAGGCGATGTAGAAATTTCGCTGACCGCAGGTAAGCTCGCACAACTCGCCGATGGCGCCGTAGTGGTGCGCATTGGTGACACAGAGGTCCTCGTGACCGCAACGGGAAGCCGTCGAATTCGCGAAGGCGTCGACTTCTTCCCACTCACCGTCGATGTGGAGGAGCGCACGTATGCCGTGGGTCGAATCCCCGGCTCGTTCTTTCGTAGAGAAGGCAGAGCAACCGACAAGGCGACGCTTACCGCTCGTCTCATCGACAGGCCGCTCAGGCCAAACTTCAAGGAGGGATACCGCCACGACACCCATGTCGTCGCAACGATCCTTGCGGCAGATCTCGAGAACCCACACGACATTCTCGCTCTCAATGGTGCTTCGGCTGCGCTTAGCGTCAGTGCTATCCCGTTCGAGGGGCCGATCGGTGCGGTACGTCTTGCACTGATGGACGGCGAGTGGATTCCGTTCCCGACCTATGAGCAGGGCGAAGAAGCCGTGTTCGAGATCGTTGTTGCGGGAAAGCGCAACGCTCAGGGCGAGATCGACATTTCAATGGTCGAAGCCGGAGCGTCTGAGGACGGCTACCGGATGGTCCAGGCCGGTCAGCAGGGTCCAGACGAGGCAACAGTTGCCGGAGGGCTCCAGATCGCTAAGGACCACGTCGCAACTCTCGTTGATCTTCAGCTTGAGCTTGCAGAGAAGCTTGGCGAGCCAGAGCCTGTCGAATGGCAGATCATTGTCGACTACTCAGACGAGATGTTTGCAAAGGTTGAAGAGCTCGCAAAGTCGAAGCTCGAAGCACTTGGCACGATCGTGATGAAGCATGAGCGCCAGAACGCTGAAAGCGCCGTCAAGGACGAGGTGCTCGAAGCACTTGGCCTTGACGACGATGACAAGAATGGTCTGAAGGAAGCAAAGGCAGCCTTCTCAAGCGTCCAGAAGAACGTGATGCGCTCTCGTGTTGTTGCAGACAAGGTTCGTATCGACGGCAGAGGCCCTCGCGACATCCGTCAGCTCACAGCGGAGATCGACGTTGTTCCAGGAGTTCACGGTTCAGCGATTTTCCAGCGCGGAGAAACTCAGGTTCTGAACGTGACGACGCTCGGCATGCTCAAGATGGAGCAGATGCTTGACACAATCTCTCCTGAAGACACCAAGCGCTACATGCACCACTACAACATGCCTCCGTTCGCAACTGGCGAAGCAGGGTTCATGCGTGGACCGAAGCGACGTGAGATCGGGCACGGTGCCCTCGCAGAGAAGGCGCTCTTGCCTGTGATTCCGCCTGCTGAGGATTTCCCGTACGCCTACAGGCTCGTTTCTGAGGTCCTGATGTCGAATGGTTCTTCGTCCATGGCTTCTGTTTGTGGTTCGTCACTTTCGCTGATGGCAGCGGGTGTACCGATCCATGCGGCCGTTGCCGGTATCGCTATGGGACTCATCCACGCCGACGGAGAGTTCGTCACCCTGACGGACATTCTCGGTGTCGAAGATCATCTCGGCGACATGGACTTCAAGGTTGCCGGTACGGCAGACATGATCACGGCGCTCCAGCTCGATACGAAGATTGAAGGCCTGCCAGCCGACGTTCTGATTGCAGCGATGGAACAGGCTCACGAAGCCCGAATGTTCATCCTCGAGACGATGGCAGCCACAATCGCAGAACCACGTTCTGAGCTCGCTGAGAAGGCTCCGAAGATTGAAGCGGTCATGGTCCCTAAGGACAAGATCGGTGAGGTCATTGGCCCGAAGGGCAAAACGATTCGGGAACTCGAAGAAGAGACAGGCGCGACGATTGAGATCGATGACGACGGAACAGTGCGTATCGGAGCATCCGATACAGCTTCCATGAACCTTGCAAAGGACCGAATCCTCGCGATTGGGTTCCCACCTGAGGTGAAGCTTGGTGAGGAGTACGACGGAGAGGTCGTCAACATCACGAAGTTCGGCGCATTCGTCAACATCCTTCCTGGTCGTGACGGTCTGCTGCACATCTCCAAGATTGGCGGAGGCAAGCGCATTGATAAGGTCGAGGACGTCCTCAACCTTGGTGATGCCGTCAAGGTCGTGGTCCGTGAGGTTGACGATCGAGGCAAAGTGAGCCTCGAAATGGCAGGAGAAACTTCTGGTGGCGACACCGGCGGCGGATCCGATGCTCCCCGTCGTGAGGAACGTCCCCGTGAGGATCGCCCCCGTGAGGAACGCAACGATCGAGGCGGTCGCAACAATGACCGCAATCGCGATCGTGATCGCAACCGCGATGACAAGCCCGCCGACAAGCCAGGCCGTAAGGTCGTGTCATTCGAAGACGAGTTTGAAGCCGGCAGCTAGCCGTTCGACAATCCAACGAAAGAGGCCCCGGAGCAATCCGGGGCCTCTTTGTATGCTTGTGGCTCTTGCCCGGATCTGGCGCGTTGCAGCAGATGTGACGCTCACCGTGGGGTCAGCGTTTCCGACGCCTTGCCCCAGCACCACCGCTTCCGAGGAAGACACTCGCTCCGAGAACGAATCCGAAGTCGTACCACCCTCCAGAGTTGTGAACTTCGTAGATGCCGACAGTGTCAGAAAACAGGGAGACAATGAACGTGACTGGCACGATGAGTCCTTGCCACAACCCAGTCCAGAAACCTGCCAGATCCCCGCTTGAGCTTGGAACGTCTGTAGCTGGGTTCGGCCCAGCAGCACATGCCGCAAGCACCAGAAGCAGAACCACAGCGACCAATATCCATCTCAGCTTTTTGTACATGGCTCTCCTCTGATTGCGGTGTTCTGGTCTAGGCGACTATTGAAGGCTGAAGGCCGGATACGTGTCGGTGACGAGCAGGAATGCGTACGCCTGCACCCGCAAACCCCATCTTGCGACACCAACAACGTAGTCGAAAAGTCCCTTTGGATAGCGGCCGGTAAAAAGGATCGCAAACCAAGCGAGAATGACGGCGAACACGGCGCCAATTGCCAACACGATCAGCACTATGTAGTGAGGGATAGCCAGGAGCCATTTCACAAGTGGGAGCCACCGATTGAGATCCTGCTTGACGTCGGGGTAGTCGATATCGAGGTGTACAGACTGTTCCTCGTCTGTTGACGGGTACCGATCCGTGAGCAAAGCAAGGTACGCGCCGATCCTCATCCCGAAACGTGCGAACTCGCGGGAGAAGTCGAACCACCAGCGTGGGTACTTCTGTCGGAAGAGAATCATGAGCGCTGTCGCAGCGGCGAGTCCAGCGGCGATCCCTCCACCGCTCTCCGATGCTTTCGACAGCGTTTTGCCAGCCTCGTCAACGACGGTGACCGTTGCACCCGCATATGCGGAAAGCAGGATCATGACGGCGAGGATCGGGAGGGCCCCCAGCAGTCGAAAGAACGTTGTGACTCGATCAAGTTCGTCTGGGTAGTCGATGTCCAAGCGGGCCGGGTACGGATCTGGCTGGGTATCCACGGATAGCTCCTTCATTGCGGTCCTTGCGCGGCCTGCGGGAAACCCCCGCGTGCCACCGAACAGGGTTGCACGGGTGTGTTCTGGTGCCCAATCCACCACCCGCTTGCGCGCTCTAGCGTTGGACTTGAGCGATCCCTTCGTCGATGACGTTGACGACCTTGGCGGCATCGGATTGGTCGAAGATCATTGGAGGCTTGATTTTGAGCACGTTGTTGCCTGGTCCGTCGGTGCTGAGTAGAACACCGGCGTCGACAGCATGCCCCACCACCCGCCGCGCGAGCTCAGGTGCTGGTTCACGTGTGGTTCGATCTAAGACGAGGTCGATTCCGATGAACAGGCCAGAGCCTCGCACCTCTCCGATGGCCTCGTGTGCTGTTGCAAGATTCCGGAGGTCATTCATCAGGCGGCTGCCGACCAATGCGGCGTGGGCCTGTAGGTCGTCGTCCTCAATGACGTCGAGGACTGCGTTGCCAACCGCTGCTGACACAGGGTTCCCTCCGAACGAATTGAAGTACTCCATCCCGTTGTCGAAGGCTTCTGCGATGGCGCGGGTCGTGATGACGGCCCCGAGAGGGTGTCCGTTGCCTGCCGGCTTTCCGATAGTGACGATGTCTGGTTCGAGTTCGAACAGCTGAAAGCTCCAAAACGCTGAACCTACCCTGCCGAACCCCGTTTGGACCTCGTCAGCGATGACGAGACCCCCTGCGTCCCGCACCGCTCCGTAGGCCGCCGCAAGAACGGCGTCGGCTGGCATTGTCTGTCCACCGCAGCCTTGCAGCGCTTCTGCGATGAGGGCTGCTGGCGCTGTGCCCCTCACGACCGCTTCTGCGGCAGCCCGATAGTTGGAACCTGCATTCTCACCCGTGAAGGCCTTGTTCCGATACCCGTCTGTTGCTGGAAGCACGTGCACCCAGGGCTGACGGCCTTGACCACCGCTTCCGTTGAACTTGTATGGGCTGACATCGATGAGCGTTGTTGTGTTCCCGTGATATCCGTGGTCGAGACAAACGATGTCGAAACGACCGGTTGCAGTTCTCGCCAGACGGATTGCGAGTTCGTTCGCCTCGCTTCCACTGTTCACGAGAAACACCGTATCCAAAGCCTTCGGAAGGGTCGCGGTGAGTCTTCGGGCGTAACGCGGTAGCTCGCCATGGAGATACCGGGTGTTTGTGTTGAGGATTGCCATCTGGGATGCGGCTGCCGTGGTCACCTTTGGATTGCTGTGACCGACGTGAGCGATGTTGTTCACACAGTCCAGATACCGGCGTGCCCGACTGTCGAAAAGGAACTGCCCTGTGCCCTTGACGAAGTGAATTGGATTGTCGTATGCGAGTCTGAGCGACGGTCCGATGATCTGTCGCGAGTCAGCCATATCGTCGACCGGCACTGAGAATTCCCTACCGAGGGCACATGCCTCCAGCTCACTGGCCATGGAATCAGTGTCTGCCGTGAGAAGCCGATCGAGCAGATCCCACGTCATGTCGGCTGCGTCGTGGCGAGCTCCCGTTTGCTCAAGTCGCTCAGCGCCGTTGCACACGGATGTGGCGAGCCGAGCTAGGACTAAGTCGAACAGGCAAGCGGCTTCCCTCTCCTCGATGCTCATGAGGCTCTGGTATCCAGCGACAACGTCTCGCGCGACGTTGATCGGGTCATCCTGATCGAGCATTGCATACATACACGCAATCGCTAGTTCGCCGATGCGGATCGTGCGGGCGGCGTCGCCAAAGTCGATGACTCCCACCACTTCGTCTCCGACGATCAGGATGTTGCCTCCGTTCAGATCGTTGTGGATGACCTGCATGGGGAGATCACTCAGATCGAGTGCGCTAAGCCGAACGAGAACCTCTTGTATCAGCGCTGCCTGGCGCGGGGCCCTGATGTGATGGTTGAGAGCCTCAATGGTCTGGGAGGCGGACAATAGGTTCCATTGGCGTCGCGGCGATTGGTCTGCCATGTCCATCGGTTCGAGCGCCAACACCATCTCGGCAGCAGCCATGCCAATGGAGCGGCCAGCGCTGGGAGGCCGACCGGCGGCCTCGAACGTTGTTCCCTCGACCCATGCGTAGAGGAGAGAGACTCTTCCGTCGTCAAGCGTTTGGTGCTGCGACCCGTCAGGTATCGATAGCACAATGGGCGTGGCATACGAGGTACGGGTAGCGGCATTCATGACAGATTGCACGAACTCGAATCTTGCGAGATTGCGTTCGGCCACGACCCTCAAGAAGTAGGACTCGCCGGTCGGGGAATCAATCCGTGCGTTGCTATCTATCTCCCCAGGGAGGGGAGTGGCCCGGCCTTTGATACCGAAGTGGTCGCGAGCAATCTTCTCAAAGCCAGCTGGTTCGATGATCTCGTTGCGCACTGGGCACCCTACGGATACGAAGGCAACTGGAGCATCACGGGTGCTGCATGGGATAGATGTGGTTCTGAGTGCCTAGGAGCTCTGGTCACTCGAGGATAAAGGTCAGCTTCATGTCGACTCGAAAGTGTTTGATTGTGCCGTCTTCCGCCAGCTCAACCTTTTGCTCTGAGACCCACGCACCCCGGATTCCCTCGATCGATTGCTGGGCCTTTGCAATGCCCTTGCGAATTGCGTCCTCGAAAGACCCAGGGGAAGTGGAGGTGATTTCGATCACTTTGGCGACTGACACGTGGGACGCTCCTTTGGTTGCTACGTCTGTCTCTGAATCTACAACGGGTCGCGTCCGTCTGCGAAAGCGGCCATGTGCAAGTTGATCCTCGGCACTGCCGACCGCGGGTTTCCGATTCGGTAGGCGGTAGGCGGTAGGCGCACAGCGCTCCTTCTTGCAATCGAACATATGTTCGACTACTCTTTGGGTCCGGCGGAGGGCGTCACGCTGGTGAATTGAACAGAGGACACCAGTTGTGTTAACCAACTTGCAGCGTAAAGAGACAGTCATCGAGTCGATTTCGGTCGATATCAGTCGCCGCACTCGACAGATTGAAGAGATCTTCACCCTTGACCCAGGACAGGTCGCTGGCTTGTCAGGGCTTCCAGGTTCAGGGCTGACACGGGTAGGGCTTTCTCTCATTGCTCCGTATGCACAACAAGGTGCCCTTGCGTTTCTTGACGTCCGTGGGTGGATGAGCCCTGCCGCCGCATGGGAGATGGGGATCGCTCCAGAACGGTTTGTTGTGGTGAGGACGCGAGACATCATCACCTGGGGTCGGATTGTCGCCGCCCTTCTTGACGGGGTCCGTGGTGTGTATGCAGAAGTCCCGAACGGGGTCAAAGATGCAAGTCTCCACAAACTTGTTGCGAAGGCTCGAACGAAGCGGACCGCTCTCGTGCTGCGACCCCTCAATGGTCAACTCCCTCGCGGGATTGCTCATCTGAACCTCACAGCTCGTGAGGTGATCTGGGACGGTACTGATGTGGGTCATGGACGGCTCACAACACGAAGGATCTTGCTTGACGCCTCAGGAAAATCGACACGAGGTATGGAGCGAATAATCGAAGTAGAGGACGATGGAACGAACGATTTGCGTGTGGTTCCCCACATGGGCACTCAGACGTCCAGACGTCTCGCATGACCACCCTGCTCAAGCGGTAGACGGATCGAACAGGGTTGTGGCTCGCAACCAACTTGCTGCTGCTTGCGGTGTCACCATTGGTATGCAGCGACGCTCGGCAGAGGCGATCTGCCCAACCGTGCTGACCATCGTCAGTGACGAGAGCGCTGACATGAACCGCTTTGAGCATGTGGTTGTCCAAATCGAGACCATGGTGCCAAAGGTTGAGATATCTGCACCAGGACTCTTGTTTCTCCCCATTGATGGTGCCGTTGGGTATTACGGAGGAGAACTCCCGCTTGTAGAGCGCATCTCAAAGGAGCTCGCATCGATCGGAGGTGACTATCGGATTGGGCTTGCGGCTGGACCGTTTGCCGCGTATCAAGCTGCAAGAGCCACAACACTCCTAGAACCTGCACTGCTTGTCGGAGATGATGAATTGTTCCTTGCATCGCTTGATGTTGGGACACTGACAAGTGCGGATCTGGCAGCGACGTTTCGATGGCTTGGGATCACGACACTCGGTTCTCTTGCCGACCTTCCGAAGCAAGCAATCATCTCCCGCTTTGGAAGGGAGGGGTTTGTTGCCCACCAACTTGCAAGAGGGATTGACCGATTGGTTGACCCAAGAACCATCCCACAGGACCCTGCCGTCGAGTCGAGCTTTGACCCACCCATCAACGACTTTGAACAGGCATCGTTTGTTGCACGAAATCTCTCCCAGCGTCTCATCAGCGGGCTTGGTGAAAGCGGTGTCGCCCCTCACAGGGTGATCGTCTCTGCCACGGCGGCCGATGGGACGGTTCGCTCGCGTACGTGGAGAAATGCGGACCCCTTCAGCGACAAAACCCTTGCCGATAGGATCAGATGGCAGCTCCGTGCATGGATTGACGGTGTTTCTGCCGGTGTCCGTGGAGGGCTGGTTTCTCTCAGGCTCGAGCCTGCTGATCTTTCTGGCTCTGGTCGGCAGATGGCACTCGAAGAGGATGCAGGTTCTTTCGAGGAGATGCAGCGTGCCTTCATGGAAGTGCAGGCCCTTGCTGGCGCGGACAACTTGCTTATGTCGTCTCCTCAAGGTGGCAGAGATCCTTGGCAGCGCGTGATGTGGACGAGGTGGGGCGACGAAAAGGGGAGTCCTGCCTACGATCCTCATGCACCGTGGCCTGGGCAGATACCGAGTCCGTCCCCCGCGCTCGTTCCCCCCGCTCCCGTTCCGCTTGAAGTTTCCTGGGTTGCCGGCATGCCAGAGCATGTTCGACTCAGGAGTCGGTGGGTCCCTGTGCTGTCGTGGGCTGGACCGTGGCGAAGCGTCGGGAAATGGTGGGCAGGGGAGTCATCGGCCGATCGGTATCAGATCGTCACATCCGCTGGAGCATATTTGTGTGAGATTCGCGAGGGAAAGACCTACCTGATAGGGGTCTATGACTGATGAGGAGACGTACCGTGCAACTCTGCGTATTCCGAAGTGATGGCTTGTTCTGTGGACCGCATCAGAGGGGTGAGGTCATCCCTGTTCGTGAGGCCGACGGTCTCCACCGCAGGGAGAATTCGAATCCTTGCGCTCCCAGGAAAGAACAGCTTGGAACCTGGTCGCGAAATACGATCGGAGCCTTCGATGATTACAGGCAACAGTGGGAGTCCCGTGTCAATCGCGATACGAAATGCTCCCTTCTTGAATGGCAGGAGCTCTGTTGCATCGCTCCTGGTGCCTTCCGGAAAAACAATCAGCGAATATCCGCGTTCGGCGGCGAGCTTGACGCCCTCGTTGATTGCAACTCTGCTCGACCCGCCGGCTTCCCGATTGACTTCAATGATTCCAACCCGCCGCATAGCTGTCGATACAAGAGGGATACGGAACAGCTCTTTCTTGGCCAAGAACCTTCCCTCGATCGGGAGAAGCCAAAGCAGCAACGGGATGTCGTAGGTCGAGACGTGGTTCGAGACGACCACGTACCGCGTGTTCGGATCGACGTGCTCGAGTCCTTCCACGCTGAACTTCACCGGTGGGATGCGAAGGAACGTGCGGGACCACCTCTTTACGATCCTTCCGTGGAGCGGAGAGGTTGGGCGAAATATCCCGAACAAGATGATGAACGATGAGTAGATGAGAGTGAGCATGAAGAACATGGGCACAAACACAAAGGTTCTGATTCCTGCAATCAACGTCTTCAGCATGTCGGTAGCGTAGACGAGATGGAAAAGGTGACCTCATGAGACGCGTTTCGCTGGACGCTGCCCGTCGTATTGCCCTCGGCGCACAGGGCTTCGGACAAGCGGCCCCCGTGGGTCGTGTAGATGTGCGTCACTTTCGTCGGGTGATGAACCGTATCGGTTTGGTTCAACTGGACAGTGTGAACGTGTGTGTGAGGACCCACTACATGCCTTTCTACTCGCGGTTAGGACCGTATGACCCGGCTGCTCTCGATACATGGCTCAATAACAGCGGAGAACATTTCGAATACTGGGCCCATGAGGCTGCTGTCCTTCCTGTCGAGCACTACCCGCTCTGGAGATGGAAGATGGAGCGAATGCGCCCATGGAGGCGCGCTGAGGCTCTTCTGGAAGCTCATCCAGAGTTACTCGATGATGTCTTACGCCAGGTCAGGGAGAACGGACCACTTACCGTGAGGGACCTCGACGCACCAGCTGCACGAACCGAGGCGTGGTGGGGTTACGGACCAGGGAAAGTTGCGTTGGAGGTCCTGTTTGCCAACGGCAAGATCTCTGCATTGAGAACGGGAAACTTTGGCCGCGAATATGACCTCCCCGAGCGACTGCTCCCAGCCGCTGTGATAGCGACCGATGCGCTGGGAGAGGAAGAAGCGCATCGAGAGTTGCTGGTTACCGCAACCAAGCACCACGGAATCGGGACGTTGCATGACATCGCAGATTACTTCCGGCTGAATGTCCCGATCTCGAGGCCGATTGTCGAATCGCTCGCATCTGAAGGCAGAATCATTGAGGTTGAAGTCCCTGGCTGGAAGGGGCCCGTGTATATGGATCCGGACGCTGTTCGACCACGGGGTATCAGCGGTACCACCCTGTTGAGCCCCTTTGATCCGGTCGTCTGGTACCGCGAGCGGACCGAGCGTCTATTCGGTTTCCGGTACAGGATTGAGATCTACGTACCAGAGCCTGATCGAGTTTTCGGCTATTACGTCTTACCGCTGATGGTGGATGGTGCACTCGTCGGCAGGGTGGACCTCAAGGCTGACCGGAAGAACAGAGCGCTCCTCGTTCAGTCGGCATTCCGTGAAGAGGGAGCAGACTCATCTGTTGTCTCATCTGCCCTCGCTTGCGAGCTCGAACGATTCGCGGGCTGGCTCGGGCTTGGAACGATCGAACCTGGTAGCAAGGGGAATGTCATGGCCGAGCTGAGGAAGGAAATGTAGTTGAACTGGGTGGGGTCAGCTACCCGATGTCGAGTGCAACCACTGTGTACTGATCTGGAATGTTGAGTTCTTGCACAGTGCCAAGGTCCCAATCAACGAAGACCAGATCGTTTGTGCGGAGTCTCTCGAACACGAAGAATTCATCGTTTGCCGTGAAACCCAACGCGGTCAGGTCGTCTTGGTTGTCGAGAAGGTGGATGGAGGACAACGAAGGACCCGATACCTGCAATCTGGTGCCAAGCGAGCTGACGTCGATCCGGGCAACGAGGTCGCTGGTCCTGCTTATGGCGAACGTTCTGAGAGAGATGCCTGGAGGAAGCGGAGCATCCAGGGCTGTCGCTCCAGGGGTGCCGTCTCGACCGAATAGTTGAGCTGAGGAGAGCAGGGATGGATTCATCTGAGGCGGAGCGAGAACCATGACCGTGGTACCAACAGCCACAGCGACGCCCTCGATCCTCGATTGCTCGACGCCTGCCGGATCTCTCCAAACCACCTGGCCGTCGGCTGTGTTCAACACGAACCCATCTCGGTCCCACCTCACGAGGCTGTCTCCCTCGTCAATTTCCGCGAGCGGCGACGAGTCCACGACGGTCTTCTTGAGTTGATCGACACTGGCTGTAGAGAGCGTCGGCTGGTTTCCTGGGCGGTGTTGGACCCATGCGATTCTGCCAACTTCTGTTGCATGCCACCTATAGCTCTGGACTCCCACCAAATCGAGGCCGCCAACGTTCGTAGGAATGCCGAGGTAGAGGGACGAATCTGGCGACCTGAGACCGTGAACCTCCAGTGCCATGAACCTCCCGCCGCTATCGAAGGATACCGAGTACCCAGCGTCGCCGGAACTGGCTGAGTCGCCAGTGCCATTTGCGATGAGCGAGAGCTCCTTGGGAACAACGAAAGTCGGGTCCCAGAGCAGCACCGCTGGACCGTTCGGTCCGTCCACCACGAGTGTGAGGCGGTCCTTGATGCCTGGGATCGTTTCGCTCAGGGTGGGACCGAGAGTGGTTGTTGTGGTCTCTTCGACGGCCTCGGTACGACTCGCGAACGCAGACGGATCCAACGGTGGTGGGTCCGTGTCCTGTACCGAGCCGAAGACGGCAACTGACCCGAGAACGATTGCGACGGCGATGCCTGATACGACGATTGGAAGCCACGGCCGCTTCGGCCCGTCTGATGCCGATTGACTCCTCGTGACCGGTCCAGATGAAGAGATTGTCTCGTCTTCAACGGGGATTGGTCGAACACGAGAATCGTCGTTCCAACTTTCCACGGTTGGAAGCGTACTCGCTAATGCCCCGGCCAGCGACAAATTCAGGCACCACGTCGATTAGCGTGCGGGGATGGCGCCCGATCAACAGAAACGAAAGCGCGAGCTCCGCGAAAGTCTCGACACAGTTGATTATGCGTCGCACTCGGCTGACGTTTCAAAGCATTTGGTCGCATGGCCTCCCTTGCACGGTCGGGTTGTGACCTACCTCAGCATGAAGGACGAGGTAGATCTGTCTGCGTTGCTCAGCCTTGCCCGATGTGAATTCTTGGCTCCCCGCATTGGTGTCGACGACCTTCTTTCGATTCACCGCTATTCGCCGGATGCTCTCGAACGCCACACATACGGTTTCAGTCAACCAAGGGCCTCCGCCGCCCCGGTCGTCTTTGACGAGATCGATGTCGTTCTCGTTCCTGGTAGAGCGTTCGATGAGTCCGGAGGACGCCTCGGTCGAGGGGGTGGCTACTACGACCGCCTCCTTGCTTCACTGCCCCGCGGTGTCGTGCTTGTGGGGATCACCGTTGAGGATGCGGTCGTGGAATCAGTGCCGACGGAACCCCACGACCGCGGCGTCGATTGGATTGCCACGGAGAGAGGCGTTCGCAGGGTCGGAGAGCCGCTGCATGAGACCACCGAGCGGTTTATTGCCAGCGCCATTGATGTCGGAATCGCGCCTTCGCCGATCCGGTTTCCTGAGGGCACAAAGACGTCGGTGGACGCCGCGAATGCTATCGGATGCGATCTTGGGGCGATAGCGAAGAGCCTTGTGTTCATTGTGGACGACGAGCCCGTCTTGGTGATTTGTTCAGGGGATCGAAGAGTTGATGAAGCGCGGCTCTGTTCGCTGCTGGGGGCGGCGGAAGCCAGACCGGCCACGCTGAACCAGGTGCGAGAGATTTCGGGGTTTGCCGGTGGGGGCACACCGGCTGTTGGGCATTCTTCCCGCATGCCCGTGCTGGTGGATACGACTCTTGGTCGCTACCGTTGGGTCTGGTCGGCTAGCGGCACGCCTGACACGGTGTACCCTGTCTCACTTGAGCGTCTGGTCGCAGCGACGAGAGGCCGTCTAGCTTTGATTGCGATGGGAGGTTGATGATGCCTGATTGGAAGAACAGCACAGCGCTGATCGTCGTGGATGTACAAAAGGGCTTCGACGACACCGCGTTCTGGGGTGAACGGAACAACGGGGACTGTGAGGCGAATATCGCCAAACTGATTGATGAATGGCGACACCATGGCTGGCCCGTCGTCTTCGTTCGACATGCCTCCAAGAACCCTTCATCGCCGCTTGTAGAAGGCTCATCAGGGTTCGAGTTCAAGGATGTCATCACAGGAGAGCCTGACCTTCTGATCACCAAGTCCGTTCATTCGGCCTTCTACGGTGACGTTGACCTCGATGCGTGGCTCAAGAGTCACGAAATCTCGGGGGTCGCGGTGTGTGGTATCCAAACGAACATGTGCTGCGAGACAACAGCCCGCATGGCATCGGACCTTGGATATAGCTTGATCTTCATTCTCGATGCCACACACACGTTCGATGTCTTGACGCCGACTCGCAAGGTGTATCGAGCGAGAGAGATTGCTCGGTACACAGCAGTGACTCTCGAGGCGGACTTTGGCGACGTCATGAACACGAGCGATCTGCTCGCTGGCGACTGAAACACCTAGGCGTTGGGCATCGGATGCTGTTAGTAATCGTCGGGGTGGCGTTGGCATCGAATACGGTGAGCAACGGCTAGCGATCCTGAGTCGCAGGGCGGGGTGTTGTCAGGTGCTGCGCAGCGCGATGACCTGAGAGCGATCAACAGACAGTGTTATGGCTTTGCCGATCCGGATTCCAATTGGTGACACGAATTTGATCGGGGCCTCGACATCCTTGATCGAAACCGATACCAAAAAGCAGCCGTCCGCGAAAACGGAATCTTCGACTACTCCTTTGACGTCGCCGTCTGTGTCAACGCGGACTGCATCTGTCGGGATCGAAACGGCGGTGTTGAATCCGTGAAGGCCGATATCCATGACGTTTGTGTGACCAATGAGCGTCGCGACCCTGACCGTTTTTGGGTTCATCCACAGTTCTGACGGAGTGCCAATCGCAGCGACGGATCCCTGATCGAGAATGGCAACCCGATCCGCAAACGCAAATGCCTCACCTCGATCGTGTGTGACGTAAATGGTTGTGGCTCCGACATCTGTGACGATCGACTTGGTGTGTTCGAGAAGAGATTCCCGCAACTCGAGATCGAGTGAACCCAGTGGCTCGTCGAGCATTACGAGTGAAGGTTGCGGCGCGAGGGTCCTTGCGAGCGCAACGCGCTGTTGCTCGCCACCAGACAGAGTCATCGGGTCCCGTCCACCGAAGCCGGCAAGTCCGACCCGTTCGAGGAGATCCGATGTCCGCTTCACGCGCTCGGCTGCCGGTACACCCCGCATTCTGAGTCCGTACGACACGTTGCCGCTGACATCCATGTGAGGGAAGAGTGCATAGTCCTGAAACATCAGTCCGATGGGTCGTTCGTGGGTTGGAAGGCCAGTGACGTCTTTACCGTCGATCTCGATCGAGCCTCTAGACGGAATGATGCCTGCTATCGCCCGTAGCAGACTCGACTTGCCGGAGCCAGACGGACCCATGATCGCGAACTTCTCTCCGCTGTCGACATTGAGATCAAGATCATGGAGGAGGTCGGCGCCAGCGTACGCGACAGACAGACCCGAGATGGTGAGGCTCATAGTTCGCCTCTCTGCTCTGGGCGCACCGAATCGATGATCAGGATCGCGGCTGCTGTAATTGCCATGAGTATCACACTGAGCGCCACCGCTGCACCGAATGGAGTTGCTCCTGGTCTGCCAAGGAGTTTGAAGATCGCAATAGGGACGGTTGGTGCTGCCGGGCGGGCGATAAAGGCGGTAGCTCCGAATTCCCCCATCGAGATGGCGAATGCAAATGCGGCTCCCACGAGGATTGCTCGTCCTATGAGTCGGAACTCCACGGTCCACCATGCCCTCCAGGGGCTCGCCCCAAGCGCTGCGGCGGCCTCCCTGAGTTGTCGCCGGACGCTCCCGAGCGTTGGTACCGTGGATCGCACGACAAAAGGAATCGCGACGAGTGCATGGGCGATCGGGATCAGGATGAGCGAGGAGCGCAAATCGATCGGCCAGTCGAGGGCCACGAGGAAGCCGAACCCGATAGTGACAGCGGAGGTGCCGAGCGGGAGCATGACGAACACCTCGAGACCGGAGGAAACGCGCCGCGAGGTGTAGGAAAGTGCAGCACTTGCAATCACTCCGATGACCAGAGCGATGACGGAGGCAGCGGTTGCGAAACGCAGCGAGTTCCATATTGCTTCGATTGGATCGACGAACGCAGCGCTCTGGCTCGGAAGCGATCCGAGAGAGGAGTAGTTCCCAAACCCCAACCCTCCGCCCGGCTCCACGAACGACATCCAGACGAGGGCGGCGATTGGCACACCGAGGATGATGATCATCGATGCGACGACTGCCCGCACCGCAGAACGCTCGCGACGCGTTGATGGCTTTGGAGGACGCGAGACATCATGGCGGAACGTGACCGTCGTCCGTCTCTGGAACCTGCCATATGCGATGAGGATGACACCGACGCCGAGTATTTGAAGGACTGCGAGCGTTGAAGCGACGTCAAGCCTGAGGAACGCGGTTGCCTGGCGCCATATCTCGACTTCGATTGTGGTGTAGGTGAGGTCGCCGAGGAGGAGTACGACGCCGAAGGACGTGAAGGCAAACAAGAACACAAGGGCGCTCGTCGAGGCGATTGCCGGACGGAGGAGAGGAAGGGTCACGGTTCTGAATACTGTCGTTGAAGAGGCTCCGAGGGCTTTGGCCGCATCCTCAAGAGCGGGATCGATTCGCTCCCAGTAGGCGCTGACGCCGCGTACGACTATGGCGTAGTTATAGAAGACGTGGGCAATCAGAATGATCCACAGAGTCCCTGTGAGGTCGACACCCGTTATTCCTCTTGGCCCAGCGAGCGCAAGAAAGGCTGTTCCAACGACGAGTGTTGGCAGAACGAATGGGACCAGCGTGGCGGCGCGCAGGACGCGTTTTCCTCGGAACTCGAATCGTGCGAAAATCCATGCCGCTGGGAGGGCGAATGCCACGGTCAGTACGGTCGAAACGACAGCTTGCCACAAGGTGAACCAGGCAATGCCCTGAAGAGTGGGGTCTAGGAGAACATCTCCAATCACCCCAACATCGATGTTGCCGTCGACGGTGAGACCTCGAATCGTGATCGACACGAGCGGGTACAGGAAGAAGTAGCCGAGGAACAGTGCAGGGACCGCGACGAGCGCTGCTCTGCCAGCCTTCGACGACCGGCGTTCGGCTACGAGCGAGCGATTGCTGTCCACTCCTCGATCCACCTTTCGCGGTTGTCGTCGATCACGTCTGGGTCCATGATCAGAGGACTGTCGGGGAATGCGGTGAACCGGACGAAGACATCCGGAAGATCCGCCGTGCGGTTTGTGGGATACACAAACATGTTCAGTGGGATGTCCTCCTGGACAGCTTTCGACAAGAGGAAATCGACGAGCTTCCCCGCCGTCTCCTCGTGATCGGTTCCCTTCACAATCCCCGCGTACTCGATTTGGCGAAAGCACCCGTCCGTCATCACGCCGGTGGGTGCTTCGGTCAACTCACCGAACAGCACTTCGACCGGTGGTGAAGATGCGTACGACACCACAAGAGGGCGGTCGCCACCGGACTGGGAGAACTGACTCGCATATGCTTCGGTCCAGTCTGATGCCACCGACACACCGTTCGCGAACAGATCGACCCAGTAATCCCTCCAGTCATAGTTGGAGCCTTCCGGATAGGCACTGACTGTTGCTGCCAAGAAGGCGAGACCAGGTGAAGATGTCGCGGGATCTTGGACCACCAGGAGGTCGCGGTACTCTGGCTGAACAAGGCTCTGGAGGCTTCCTGGCGGCGAGACGGCTCGATCCTCCAATCCCGATATGTGGAAGTTCACGCATACATCGCCGAATGTGATGGGGGTAGCCCAGTCTTCTTCGAGCCTCTGGTCCTCTGAGACTGTCTCGATGGCGGATGCCAGGTACGGGACAAAGAGATTATTGGCAACGGCCCGGGAGATGAACGTGTTGTCGACTCCGAAGATCACGTCCGCAATCGGATTGTCCTTTGTCAGGACGGCCTGATTGATCATGGTTCCTGCATCACCGCCGGTGATATGGACGACCGAGACGCCTGTCTCGACTGTGAACGCATTGAGTACGCCAGGGGATAGGGCAAATGAGTCGTGAGTGAGCAGCACGATTTCATCAGGTTCCGCCTCCGACGAACAGGCGGTCGCGATTGTTCCGACCACGAGAGCCGCAGCGATGAACTTGATTGATCGAGCATTCATGTTGTATTCGTTCCTTCTGAGATCACCAGCACGGCGCCGGATCCGATTGAGACTGAGGCCGAGTTGCCCGTCATCGTGTTGTGCAGCCCTCTCGAAGTGCCGCGACTGAGCGTCTCGCCAGCAAGGCTCCAGGTGAGGCCGGACGTCGTGACCCCTGCGCTGTCTGCAATCGCAACAATTGAGACTTTGGCTCCAACTGAGCCAACGACGCTGGCGACTGAGTTGCCGACGAGCGGGCGTGTGAGACTCGTAGCGGTGTGCCATGTGACGGAGGCGCCTCGCACGAGCCGAGATGTCAGGAGGGAGGCAATACCGAAAAGGTGGGCGAGTTCACCACCCTCACCCCCGTACAGATCAATTGAGGTGCAATCCCTATTGATTGCAGCCGAGAACGCGAGTTCAAGGTCGGTGGCATCCTTGTCTGGGGGATGCTTCTCAATCGGTACACCCTTTTGGGTTGCGTGGTCCAGGCCTTCTGGCGAGATCGAATCGAGATCGCCCACAAGGAGATCCACTGCGACGCCGTGATTGACCGCATGGTCATACCCAGAGTCCGCGGCGATCACATAGGCATCGAACAGAGGGGAGGGGGCGGTGTGCATCTCACCGCCGGTGAAGATGACTGCGGAGGACTTTGTGAGGTTGTTGGCTTCCACGCTTCCTCCGCTGGAATTATCCAGACTCAGGTTCGGCGGGTCGGTGGCATTGCAGTACGCAGAGCCACCCTCTCAGCACGGTGTCTCCGAGCTCCCCGGTGTGGTGAATCGCCCATGTTAGCGACTTCGGAGCGTCGATGATCCGAATCGCGAGAGGGAGCGATGGTCCGAATCCCGATAACCGACAGCGGAGAAGGAGCGATGGTCCGAATCCCGATATCCGAATCCCGAGAGCTGAGAGCTGAGAGTTGAAAGCTGAAAGCTCAAGGCCGAAGGCCGACGGCCATGGCCCGCCGCAGGCGTCCGGTAAACGGTCAACTTCTTCCCCCTTGACATTGTGGCCTTCGTCCAGCTAGTGCGCGGGCCGTCGACGGATTCAGGTGAGGTACCGCTAGCTTTTAGGTATGACATTCGAAGCCGCGCTGAATCTGAAGGGCGCAATCGACTGCTGTACTTACATGGTCGAAGGAAGCGAAAATGCCGTCGCCCGTGTGTTTCACCTCGCGCCCACGGTAGGTCGAGAGCGCGTCCCTCACGATCTGGTCATGGCGATTCAGCAACTCCATTGCCTTGGCGTCGCCGTCTCGGCTGCTGATCTGAGTCGACCCCACAAGATCGGTGAACATGATCGCTCTCAGCCCAGTGTCAAGTGCCGCGTCGTCGTGACGTGCGATGTTCGGTGCGCTCCGTTCCCAATCACCCATGAATTGACTGACGGTCGGCTTCTCCACCTCAACCATGTCGTGGGGTACGAGGCCGTGGGAGGCCTTGTGGACAGCAATCGCTGCTTCCTGTGTCGGGGCATCGACGAGGCAGAAGGCCTGACCGTCAGGACTGTTGAACCAGAAGGTCAGGAACCTCACTCCATAGTCGTCTTGAATCGAGAGATCGGCGAGACGCGCGTTCTTGATGTCCTCTTCGGTCACATCGCCTAGGTTCTCGTGAACGTCCATGAAGATCGGCATCGAGCCATTCTAGCTGCCAGAGGCGAGCATCCATTGACTGGTACCGTGACCGCTGTGTCTTCCCGATCAGTGTTGTCCTCGCACCCCTTGGACCCCACAACAACCTCGTGGGGGGTCGGGGTATCAGGAGTGCATGGCTAGCCGCTGGTTGTTGCTGGTTGGCTTTCACGGGCGCCGCCGATCATTTCTCGCTATCGAATACGATGACGCCTTTCGCCCCGCGCCCCGCTTGCATGTCGTCGAAAGCCTGGGGCACGTCTTCAAGTTTGTATCGATGCGTGATCATCTGATCGGTTTGCAGCAGACCTGCCTGGTAGAGCTCGATGAGACGAGGCAGGTCCTGGCGAGGCTTCAGCGATCCGCCGAAGGCGCCCATCAGCGTCTTGGCCTGGAGAACGAGCGGCCCGGCAGGAATTGCGACCTCGGCTTTGGCTGCGTGGAGGCCCGCGATGGCTGCGGTTCCCCCAGGACGAATCAGCTGTAGCGCTTGGTTGATGGTTGCAGCCGAACCGACACTGTCGAATGCGTAGTCGGCTCCCGGTCCGGTAAGGGCGCTAACCGCGTCTGTAGCGTTCCGCCGCGCCGG
>JAQCAA010000121.1 GCA_027728645.1 Actinomycetota bacterium
GTCGATGTCGAGTCAGGCGCGCTGGTCGCAAGGACGCAGGACGAAGACGCAGTCTGGACTGCGTTGAGGACGAGGACGCAGCGAGCGGTGTTCCTGGCCGGCAGAACACTGCAAAGGTTGGTGGACGCGGCACTAGCATCGTCACAGTCGCCAAGACTTGGAGGTTTCGGTGCCACAGTCCCCACTCCACGCAATCCACGAGGCCGCTGGAGCCCGATTCACCGACTTCGGTGGGTGGTCCATGCCTGTGCAGTACGACAGTGTCATCGAAGAACACAACGCCGTCCGAACAACCGCTGGAGTCTTCGACGTCTCACACCTCGGCCGTTTCGAAGTTGCCGGTCCTGGCGCTCTCGAGCTTTTGCGGTCTCAACTGTGCAACGACATCGCCAAGATCGAACCTGGGAGGGCACAATACACGATGGCCCTGAACGACGAAGGCGGCGTCGAAGACGACATCATCGTGTGGTGGCTTGAACCCGACCGCTTCTGGGTCATGCCGAATGGAACCAACTTCGACGAGATCGTAGACCGATTCAAAGACGCTGCTGCGGACGAAGTCGAGTTCCGCGACGTCCGCTCAGAAACGGTTCTCCTTGCGATCCAGGGACCAGAAGCCCCTGCGATGATCGAGGCAGTTCTTGGATTCACACCTGGAAGGTTCAGAGTCCGGTCCGGCGTGTTCAAAGGCGAATCCGCCGTGGCCGCTGGGACTGGGTATACGGGGGAGCGGGGAGCGGAAGTCTGCGTACCGATCAGTGTTGCGGAGGCGATGTGGAACGCATTCGTTCGTGCAGGCGCCAAGCCTGCTGGGCTTGGAGCGCGAGACACCCTTCGACTCGAGATGGGTTTTCCCCTTTGGGGCCAGGACCTCGGAGAAACGACGACCCCGGTGGAAGCCGGCCTGAGCTGGGTCGTGGCCTGGGATCACGACTTCATCGGGAAGAACGCCCTTGAAGCCATCCGAGGCAACCCGCCATCTCGCCTTGTCGCTTTCACCATCGAGGGCAGAGCAATTGCACGTCACGGATACGGAGTACGAACCGACTCCGGACGCGGGGAAGTCACATCAGGCAACTTCTCTCCGACACTTGGCTACGGCATCGGAATGGCGTACGTATCCCCGCCCCCGATGGGAGGCGAATCGATGACTATCACCATTCGCGGCAAAGATGTTCCGGCCACAATCGTGAATCTGCCCTTTCTAGCCAAGTGATGCACCTCGAGCGCAACACCACTTGGTGGTCGCGTCTCGCAACTGACGGTCTTTCACAGGTTCTTGGGTTCGATCCGAACCCAGAAATGGAGATTCCTCACGTGAGGGGCCTGCCGGTCCTCATCGATCGGCCAAGGGAATCAGTACAGGTCAGAGAATGGCCAAACACTGCGGGAAGGCTCGAACCGGTCAGGAGCACGGACCTCGTGCGGTGGGACCGATCACTCGCACCCGAACCACCGACTGGCACGGTCTTGCCGTATGGCGAGTCTCCCGATCCCGCGTTCCTGAGGGAAGCATCTCTGTGGTTTACGAAGTTCGTGAGGTCACTCGAACAGGTCTCTGGGATCATGAGAGCTGCGCCAAGCGAAACACCGCGAGCCGTCGTACTAACTCCATCCAACCTCATTGGTCGCATTGACTGCCCGGAAGGCCTGGTTCCTGTGCCGCGGCGGCTTGGCGAATTTCCCGGTGGAGCGATCGTGACCATGTACCCAAGCCAATGGGATCACCGAACTGCGTATGCTGGCAACATCAAAGAGTGGCTGACTTCGACAGTCACCACAATGCGAATTCGATAACGCGAGGAGCACAGAGTGGAACCAGCCAAAGGCTCATTCACAGCGTCAGACGGCGCGGGATTCTTCACGCTGACCATCGCGGCAGAGAACCCGAGATATGAGCTTCTCCACGTGCATGGTGTCGGCGAGCATTCGGGCCGATGGATTGAGCGCCTGACACAACTCGCAGCCAGAGGCGCACGGGTCACGACATTCGACCTTAGAGGCCACGGGCAATCCGAAGGACCGAGGATGCACATCGACGACTTCGAAGATTTCACATCGGACGTTGCCGAAATTGCGCTGGAAACTGCTGCAGCGTCTGGGTTGCCGTGGGTCCTATACGGTCACTCAATAGGTGGGCTCATCTCAGCTGGCTATCTCATCGACCGGAGGGTACCGACTCCCAACCTCGCAGTCCTGAGTGCCCCGGCGCTTGGGGACGGAACACCCGCAGTCAAACGCGCAGCAGCAAAGATTCTCGGCAAGATTGCCCCATCAATGACCATGAAGACACCCATAGCGGGGGATCAACTCTCACGAGATTCCAAGGTTGGGGAGGCATATGAAGCTGATCCTCTGGTTCAACAGTTCGGGAGCGTCGGTCTCGGACGAGCAGTGTTCGCCGAACAGGCAAGGCTGGCGTCCAGAACAGGTGAGATCACGATTCCAACATTGGTAATTCACGGCGCCGATGACACCCTTGTTCCCACAGCAGCGAGCGCACCTCTTGCCCAGTCGGTGAGTGTCGACCGCAAGGTGTATCCGGGCCTCCGCCACGAACTCCACTTTGAGCCAGAAGGTGCCCAAGTGATCGGCGACATCGCAGACTGGATCGATAGGAAGCTGTCCTAAGGGGTATGGCGATACTCCACAGAGCGAAACTGACCCCTTCCAAGCTTGAAATCCTCAGTGCCCATATCTCGGCTCAGCTGTGGTTCCCTCCGACAGAATCTCCAGTTTTCCGAATCGTCGGGGCCTATCGTTTCGACGACCCGGAGGGTGAGGTCGGCGTCGAAACGCACCTCGTCACGGTCGGCGACGGGCCGGTGATCCAGATCCCATTGACCTACCGAGGCGCTCCAAGACAGGGAGCAGACGAATCCCTCATCGCCACAATGGACCATTCCGTCCTCGGGCGGCGCTGGATCCACAACGCATGCGACGACCCGGTGTACATAAGAGAGTTGGTTCGCACCATCCTCACTGGGGGGACCCAAGTAGAACAATTCGTGGAGACGGCCGACGGTCCAGTCTTCTTCGAACCAACTGCAAGGGTGCTGGGAAGCGGCGCAGCGGGAACTCCGGTGCCTCCGATCGATTCAGTGACAAGCGTTCTTGATGGAAGCAACACCATCATCGCCGCCGGGGGAGTCGAGATAGTCGTTCGGCATCTCCTCACGGAGTCGACTGACGTGAGCGGACACTCACTTTCTGGTTCGTGGTCTGGTGCAGAAAATCCTGTCCTTCTGGCGCTCATACGCTGAAGGCGGCACTGGGCTCAGCCCTGGATTCCTCTCGCCAAGGCATAGGCAGGTGTAACGACCTGGTCAATCAAACGCCTACGCTCGAGATAATCACCGAACCCGGCCTCGATTGCCCTGACAGTCGTGCGTTCCAGATCCAAAAGATTCAAACCGAACGTATTTGCGGCGAGGGCATATTCCCCCGACACGGAGACGCCAGACATCAGCCGATTGTCCGTATTAATCGAGACGTTGAAACCGTTGCGATACAACTCGCCGAAAGGGTGTTCCTCAGCTGAAGGGTAGGCCGAAGTATGCAGGTTCGATGAAATCGCGACCTCAAGCGGAATCTGATGGTCTCTGACTCTTGTTGCGAATGGACCTAGGTTTGTCATGGATCCCTCTGCTAAATTCGTGTCATCAGCAACATGGACGCCGTGTCCTATTCGCTGTGCGCCGCAAAGGGCCAAAGCCCTCCACATCGAGTCTGCGCCGTCGCCTTCGCCCCCGTGGATTGTCAGACCAAGGCCGGCCCGCCGGACTGTCCTGCACGCCTCTATGTGGTCGTCCGCAGGGAACCCGGCCTCGGGGCCCGCTAGGTCGAAGGCGACGACTCCAAGATCCATAGCTTCGACGGCGGCTTTTGCAACGTCTGGGCTGTCGGTGTCCTGCCGCATAGCGCACACGATCATGGCAACCATCACACCTGTGTCGCGCGACGCTCGTGTAAACCCGTCGTGAGCGGCTTCAAGCACAGCTCGCCTCGTCAGACCTCCGATGATGTTCAGCGATGGAGCGAAACGGATCTCCGCATACACGACACCATCGGCCCCGAGGTCCTCCACGGACTCGTAAGCGACGCGACTGATTGCCTCTTCGTTCTGGAGAACCGCAACCGTGTGAACGAAGGGCTCCAAATACCGCTCCAAAGAACCCGATCGCCCCTGGTGGAACCAGTCGCGGAGTTCATCGATCTGATACGAAGGTAGGTCCCGGTAACCGACCTTGTCTGCGAGGTCAAGAACAGTTTCAACCCGCAGTCCGCCGTCAAGGTGTTCGTGGAGAACAGCCTTGGGGAGCGATTCAATCGTTGTAGCTTCGATAGCCTCGATCTGAGATTCCATGGATGCTTCCTCTCACAAGTCCTGCGACAATACTCCCATGCAAGCGCGCATTCTCATACTCGGTGCGGGTCAGGACGGCGGTTCCCCTCAGCTCGGCAATCGCGCGGGCGTGGGGCCAGTGCGCAGAGCCTCGAGCGTTGCGGTCGTATCCAAGCTTGGCTCCGTCGTATTGCTCGACGCTTCCCCCGATATTCGGGCGCAAGGCCAAACCCTGCTGGAGTGGTCCGACTACCCAGGCGACCGGGAAACTCTGCTCGACGCCGTTGCGATCACGCACGGCCACATGGGGCATTATGCGGGCCTGCTACATCTCGGCAAGGAGTCCGCAAACACGGCAGGACTTCGTCTGATTGCTACGCCGTCTTTCCACTCCTTCGTAGCGTCCAACGAACCGTGGAATTCGCTTGTCACGAACGGGAACGTTCTGCCAGTTCCGTTGACTGGTCAGGTCACCATCGATGAATCATTGACAATCGTCGGCATTCCGGTGCCCCACAGAGCCGAGCACACGGACACGGTTGGTCTCTCAATCATCTCGGACGGCGTACCACAGTTCTTCTACTTGCCTGATATCGATGGCTGGGAGCATTGGCCTGACGCCGATTCTGTCCTCAGCGCCCACAAAGCCTCTCTCATCGATGCGACGTTTTCGTCTCTCGACGAATTGCCAAACCGTGACATGCACGAGATCCGGCACCCGCTTGTTCGCGACACTGTTGAGCGCTTCTCACACCTCACAGCTGCCTCAAGAATCATCCTCGGGCACATCAATCACACGAACCACCTCGCTGACGCCACTTCAGAAGTGGCGAGGAACGCCAAACTGGCTGGCTTCGATATTGCTTTCGACGGGCTATCGATAGTTCTGTGACTTCGCCCCGACCACCGTGAGGTTTTGGCGTGGCTAGCGGGAATAT
>JAQCAA010000009.1 GCA_027728645.1 Actinomycetota bacterium
AGCTCCGGTACAAGGACGCCGTCTGCGAATGTCCAGCCGACCTGAAGAGCAACTACGTCAGCAGCAGCCTTGATCTCTGGTCCGTCCGCACTGTTGTCGAGAGCTCCAACGACAGGTGGTTCGTCGCAGATGGATGGATCGTTTGTGAACCACTGACCGTGATAAGTAGCTGAGCCGTAGCGAATCGACTGGATCAGAACCTCAATGGTCGGGTACTGCTCAGCTGCCTGAACGTACCCAAGAGGACCAAAGGCGCCAAGGTCAGCCTGACCTGCACCGAGGGCAACGACGAGTCCGTTGTAGTCGGCGGTGACAACACCTTCGACTTCAATGCCAAGTTCTGCCGAGAGGTAGTCCATGTATGGCTGGATCGTGTCTGTCAGCGTGTCAGCGTTGTCAGACGGCACAAACCCGTACACGATCTTCTCAGGCCAGTCGGCCTTTGGGTCCACTGTTGTTGTCGTAGTTGGTGCCGCTGTGGTCGTGGTGTCGCCTGCAGCCGGTGCCTCAGTTGTTGTCGTCGTCGTGTCGTCCGACCCTGTGTCCGCGCATGCAGCAAGAATCATTACGAACGCAACGAGCAAGATGACGATATTTCGTTTCTTCATGTTGAATTTCTCCCTCTCAGGGTCGGGTGTGACCCTCGTGCTTTGTGAGACTAGCGGTGCCGGTGGTGTCGCGTCTGGTCAGAGTCGATGGTTCTTCGCTAGGTCCTCGAAGTCGTCCCAACTATTGACGTCGAGGGCTCCAGCGACCGGCTGATTCCACGGTCTGACGAATCGACACGTTGCCCTATCTGGCCTTTTTCCGACGAGCGCTTCGAGGTTGTGTGGCCCGTCATCGAGGTAGATATCGCAGTCGACGGTCCACTTGGTTCGAGTGATATGGACCTCCCTTGTTGGGATTCTGTTGTCCGATAGCCATGCATAGGTCTCGTGAACTGCCCATCGCGGCTTCGTCGTGATGATTACGATTGTGTGTTCTGATGCCAGGCGGTTTAGCGCAGGTAAGGCATCGGGGAACACTGGCAGATGACGGAACAACCCAGGGCGGTCACCGTTCCGCGCCCATTCCCAGAACTCTGTGTCGGACGAAAACTCGGTGAGGTCGACCATGGCATCCCAGTGATCGACCTGGTCAGTCGTCAGAGATGTGCCGTGCTCGGCGTTGTACCGAGACATCCACCCTGCATTGAAATCGGCGACTACTCCGTCGAGATCGATTCCGAGACGCATGGCTACTCGCCGATGATCTGGCCGTTGAGGATGTCTGCAACGACAGCAACAGGATCGATTGCGTCATCGTCGTCGGCACTCATGAGGTCGTCTTTGTCTGGCACTCGTTCGAGTTCGGTTTCGACGACCGCCGTCGGTGCGTCAGCCGAGCGAAACGAAACACCAATCCGGGACCCGAGATGTTCCATTGTGGCATCACCTATCGCGTCCGCGATGCCCTCGTCGGCCTTGAGTTGTTCGAGGTGAAAGTGCATGTGGGCGGCCACTTCGAACATGACCGTCGACCCACTCATCGACCGTGGGAACGCCTCGCGGAGCAACGCCTGGCGGCGTGGTCCCACGGTTTGGCGAACTTCAGCCATGATTGCTGGCCAGGCCTTGTTGAACTGATCCATGGTGATGTCGGTTTCGATCGTCGATTCCGGCTCGTCAGGTTGGGTCGGTTCACGAGGGTCGGCTTCCGCGCTTGAAAGAACCTCTTTGGCTGCCACCGGCTCCGATTCTGTCCCTGCTGTCTGAGGTGGGTCCGGTGCGCTATCTGCCGATGGTGCGACATCTGGCGACCCAGATTCTGACGCTGCCGCGGCGGAGACTGAGTGTTCCTGCTCGGGCGTCGACTCCTCTGATCGGACAGGAAACGGGCGGTCGATCGGCCCGCTCTTTGGAGCGGCCTCCTGTGACGCTGAGCCCGACGGTGCGACCCCTGAGCGCTTGAAGTCTGTGAGGTCGCGTTCGATACGCCCAAGCCTGGCGTGAAGACCTTCTAACGATTCCACTGCTTCCGGTCGAGTGAGCCGGATAATCGCAATCTCGACGACCAGTCGTTCCTCTCTGCCATCCCTGAGCTGGCCAAGAACGCTGGCGAGTTCATCGATGGTCCGCAGCACCTCTCCGCTCGAAAGCACGGTCGCCTGTTGCTTCCACTCAGCAATCGTTTCCTGTGATGCGTCCACAACCTCTTCGATGTTCGAGGCGTACTGGGCGAGGAAGATGCCCCGGAAGTGCGCGATTGCGTCAGAAACGAAGCGTCGGAGGTCGGCTCCCCGTGATGCGAGTTCAGCCACTATGGCAAGTCCTGCAGCTGCTTCACCCTTTGAGATGACCGTCACCAGTTTGCCGAACACCTCGTGACTGGCAAGCCCCAACGCTGTCGATACACCCGCCGCCGAGATGGTTCCAGCGCCGAGCGCCGACACCTGTTCGAGGAGGCTCATTGCATCCCGTACGGACCCGCCGGAGTGCGCTGTCACCGCTTCGAGGGCAGCCCTGTCGGTCGTGAACTCCTCCCTTTTTGCGATCTCACTTAGGTAGTCGATGAGGGTTTCCGAGGCGACTGGGTGGAAATCGAATCGCTGGGCTCTCGACCTGATGGTGTCGAGCAATTTGTATGGCTCGGTTGTAGCGAGGACAAAGATCACATGCTCAGGCGGTTCTTCGAGGATCTTCAGGAGTGCATTCCCTGCCGCCCTCGACAGCATGTGTGCTTCATCGAGGATGTACACCCGTCGTGAGCCCTCAACCGCTGCGATTGTGGCCGCATTGATGCGAATCTCCCTGACGTCTTCCACTCTGTTGTTTGAAGCGGCGTCAAGCTCGATCACGTCGAGGGAGGACCCGTTCGTGATCGCAATACAGGAGCCGCACGTGTTGTCCGGCTCTCCGTCATCGGCTCGGTTGGCACAGTTGAGAGACTTTGCCAGCAGACGTGCTGTGGTCGTCTTGCCGGTGCCGCGTGGCCCCGTGAGGAGGTACGCGTGGGCAACTTTGCCCTCGATAACCTCTCGTGCGAGGGTGTTCGTTACGTGGTCTTGACCCACCACTTCATCGAATCGTTGGGGTCGGTATTTGCGATAGAGCGCCTGATATTGCATTGGCATAGACAGTACCCCCGAAGGAGACGGCACGGAACACACAGCGTCGAATTCCGCGTGAACTGCTGCGAATGTCTGCCGCCGGGGCCGGCTTCAGCCCCCGAGTGGACAACCGACACGAGCGAGATCCATGATCGAGCAAAAGAACTCCCTGGTGACTTGCCACTGTCCGTCGTTGAGCACCGCTTTGCCGTCCTGAGTCGCAACGAATGGGTTCCCTGCGAAGAGCAGGTCATAGACAACCGCCGCGGTCGGGCCATCAACGGTGACAGCCGTGACTTCGAGGAAGATTCCACCAACACCATCGCCAGCATTGGTGTAGTTGGCGACGGTGGACTCAAGACCCTCAGCGTCGTCGATGAACGGTGCCTTGGCTCCGTAGGTCGTCGAACTGTCAAAGACGATCGCATCGGTGTCGTCGTCTTCTCCTGGAACGATGGAGGGCGCTGATGTTGTCGTCGTGGTCGCGACCGTGGTGGATACCGGGAGGGTTGTGGTCGTGGTCGTGGTCGTGGTCGTGGTTGTGGTCGGGCTCGTGGTTGTGGTCAGGTCGACTTCTGCTCCGCCACACGCCGCAGCGAGAACGGAGAAAAGCGTTGAGAGAAGGATGATGCGCTTCACAGGGAGACTCCATTCGTCGTTGGTTCCCACATTGTTAGCGCGTCGTCATCACGACATGGTGTCGGCGAAACTGGGGTGTCTTGGCAGACTCGCGACGTTGCCTCAGGTCAATCGTCCGCCGAGGTAGTCTTGGTCTCGTTCGACCCCGAGAGACCGGATGGATGCCATGAGCAGTCGAGGGCAGATGCCAAAAGAGATGCGCCAACTCATGCAGCAGGCCCAACAGATGCAGCAACAGATGATGGCTGCTCAAGAAACGCTCGCAGCAAAGAACTATGAAGGAACTTCCGGTGGCGGGGTCGTGAAGGCGACGATCAAGGGTTCAGGAGAGGTGGTGTCGGTCGAGATCGATCCAGGTGTTCTCGACCCAGACGATCCCGAGATGGTTGGTGACCTTGTGGTGGCTGCGGTCAACCAGGCGTATTCGGAAATGAAGACAGATGCAGAGTCTTCGATGGGTGGAGCCACTTCCGGTCTCGACCTTGGCGGCTTGCTCGGCTGATGTTCGAGCCTCCCGTCCAGCGCCTGATTGATGAACTCGCACGGCTTCCCGGCGTGGGTCGCAAGAGTGCCCAGCGGATAGCGTTCCACATTCTCAACGCTGAAAAGGCGGATGCTGAACGACTTGCTGACGCAATCAATGACATGCGCGCAACGGTCAAGTTGTGCCGCAGGTGCTACAACATCACCGCCGAGGACGAATGTTCGATTTGCACCGACATCCGCCGCGACACCTCGATTATCTGTGTCGTGGAGCGGGCGCAGGACATCCCAGTGCTTGAGAGGACACAGTCGTTTCGAGGGCGGTATCACGTTCTCGGCGGAGCCATAAACCCGATTGCGGGTGTTCACGAAGAACAGCTTCGTATCAAGGAACTCATCGACCGAGTTCAAGCGGAGCGGATCATCGAGGTCATTGCCGCCACGAATCCGACGCTCGAAGGTGACACGACGGCAATGACGATCTCCAAGCGTCTCAAACCTCTCGGCGTGACGGTTACGAGGCTCGCAAGCGGTCTGCCGGTTGGGGGAGACCTTGACTACGCGGACGAAATCACCCTCGGCCGAGCACTGACTGGCCGTCAGGAACTCTGACTTCTAGGCCTGCTTTGGGCGCCGAACCACCTTTGAGCGCAATCGCCGGAATCTGGCATGCCGTCGGCTGGCTGGGTGGGTCTAGGTCTCCGCGACAAGGCCCAGCGACCGAGCCGTGTCGACCGCGGCCTCTCGGTTCGGGGCGTCGAGCTTCATGAGTATGGCTGACACGTGGTTCTCAACGGTTCGATAGGAGACGAACAGTTCGTCTGCTATCTCAGTGTTCGTGAGCCCATTTGCGACAAGCGCTAGGACCTCTGCCTGGCGTTCGGTCAATCCTGCGACGTGATCTCTTGACGCCCGCGACCTGCCGCGAGGTATCTTCACACCGTCATCCATCAGTGAGCGTCTGACCTTTCTTGCGATTGCCGCCGCACCGAGGTCCTCGAAGATGCGAAGAGCCTCGGTCCGCTCACCTTCGTCGCCGTGCATGAGGGCAAGTCCCTCTTCGTACGGGATTCCTCGTTCGCGCCAGAACTCGACTGATTTTGAATACTCCCCGTTGATGATCCATCCGTAGAAATCTGCAGTTCCTTCAGGTGCGGCGTCGAGGAGTCCTAGCTTCCACATCCAAAACGCAAACGCTCCGCTCGGCCATGGAACACCGAGTCTGATGCCGTCACTTAGGACCGCGCTCAGTCTCTTGACGAGCTCTGGATCCTCTTCCGCTGATAGCCATAGATACTCGGCCAGAGCCGTGGCGGCGGTATCGACGATGGTCGCACCTTCACCCTCTTCCACAAGAGACCACATCTGAAGGATCGTTGTACGGGACTCCTTGCGGCCCCGGCGTGCGCTGATCGTTCCAAGAACCCGCAACGCAGTTTGTTGGCGGTGAGTGTTCGATCCGAGAGCCTCTGCCGCGGCGTCTTCGGCTGCGGCCCAGTCGCCCTTCCAGAGGAGAAATTCGCAGTACATAGCGCGACTCTCCATCTCAAGGGATCGAATCTCATACCGAGCTGCCGTGTCTCGAGCGCGTCGTGCAAAGTCGGTAGCGCGAGCGATGTCGCGCACGTCGCCGTACATGCCAGCCATGTTCGAGAGTGCCCTTACCTCACCCCAATGGTCACCAGAGTTCTCAGCGCTCCTGAGGCTCTCTTCCATCAGGGTCATTCCACCGATGTCACCGCGGCTGTATACAAGGTGGGCTTGGACGTTGAGGGCGTTGGTCCGCGACTCGAGATCGTTGATTTCTTCTGCTACAGCGAGCGCCCGATTGACGAGTGGAAGCACGGCTTCGTCGCTATCCGTATAGAAGAATTCCAGGAACGCGAGTCCGCTGAGCGCCTCAGCCAGGTCCTTGCTTGGCCCGAGCTGTTCGAGGATCGTGACCGCCTCTTGGGAATAGGCCAGCGCGTTCGTGGGGCGGGCGTGGCTGCTGTTCGCGGTTCCGGCCAATGTCAGAGTCCTAGCAAGGTTGGCGACGTCCCCTACCGACCGATAGAGACTGATAGCCCTATCGAATAGATCAATCGAATCCGGATTGTCGAGGTATTCCTCCTCCCTAGCCCAGTCAGCGAGGATGGCCGCCCGCTCGTGGGGCTCGATCCTTTCGAGGTGTGGTCTGAGAGCCCGGAAGTGAGACACAGCTTCGGACGTGCTGCCCACCCCCATCGCGATTCTCGCGGCTCGCGGAGCAAACTCGACGATTGCGTCAATGTCGTTGGCTTCCCTGGCATGGTGTACGAGTCTGGCTGCATCACTCGAATCTCCGAGGGCATCGAGAATCAGTCGGTTGAGCTCTCTTCGCACGGGTTTCGCCAATGACGATTCGATGGCTCGACGTTGGAGATCGTGGGGGAAGGACAACATCTCGCCTTCGATTCTGAGGAGTCCCTGACGCGAGCACTCTGCGAGCTGCTCCTCTCTGGACTCAACGATTTGGTCGACGATTGACCTTTCGACCTCTCCTGGTACCACGGACACAAGATCGAGAATCCGTCGAGCGCCAGGCGAAAGCTTCGCCGCTCTCGCAAGCACAGAGTCGCTGACAGACAAGGGCACGCCGTCTGTACCTGAGGCCAGGATCTCGGAAACGAAGAGTGGATTCCCTCCCGTTAGAGCGAGTACCTGATCGATGTCGAACGGCTTCTCCTCAATCATCGCTTCCACCGAAGTCCGCGTAAGGCGCTTCAGCTGTACTCGGAGAAGACTCTGCGGCGGCAGCTCCCCTAGCACATGACGCAGCGGGTGACTCGCGTCGACCGCCACGTCCCTGTAGGTGAGCATGAGTAGTCCGTTCGCTCGAACAATCCGCCTTCCAAGGAACTTGATAAGGTCGAGCGTCGCTTCGTCCGCCCACTGCGTGTCCTCGAGCACAAGAATCGTTGGACGCAACGAACGAGACAGGAGACCGAGTATCCCCTCCATCACCGCCCGGGGATTGTCAGCTGTTAGCAACTGCGAGAGAAACGTCTCCTTGCGGGCGATGTCCCATAGCGGGCCGAAGGGTTGGGGCGTAAGCAGGTCGTCGCATGCGCCCGTCAATGTATGTGCCAGCTCATGCGAGTCACTCAGAAAACGGTTGATAAATGCGCTCTTGCCGATCCCTGCCTCCCCACGGACCAATACGACCCGCCCGCCGGACGAGTCGAGTCCTGCCAGTGCGTCGGCCATCGAATTGAGTTCTCTATCCCTGTCTAGGAGCACGATTCAAACACTACCAAGACTGCCCCCCGGGTACGTTTTCGATTGATATCGCCCGATGCATCATGTGCATCCGTGTGGTGTTGTCTCTGGTCCTTTGAGGTGTTTTGCCTCGCCTCAGGCAAATTTGAGTGGTGACACAGCAGATCTAGGTGGCACCCACTCATTACGGATGCCAGCTGCCTCGATACGTTCGTTCCGTGGTCTGAATCTAGGAAAGGGAGGCACGAATGGCACTGTTCATGGATGTCCACAACATTGAGGGCGGAGTTTCTGCTGAGGATGTTGCCGGGGCACACAAAGCGGATCTCGAGACTCAGGAGAAGTATGGGGTCAGCTACCTCAGATACTGGGTAGACGAGAGCGCAGGGAAGATCTTCTGTCTTGTCGAAGCTGACAACGCAGACGATGCCAACACCGTTCACCGAGAAGCTCACGGCCTCGTGGCCGACGAAATCTTCCCAGTCAGCGAACACAGCTGACGTTCTGCAACACGATGAGAACGTCAACGAATCTCTATAAAGAAACTCGGAGGAGTAAATGAAGACACGACGAATTATGATGTTGTTAGCTGCGGTTTCGATGCTCGTGGCATCCATGGCCCCGGCAGCCCTCGCTGGCGGAACCAGTGATCAGCAAACGAAGCAAGACCACGGTTGGAAATGTGGTGCGGAAGTCTCGTTGCCAGGTGGGCACTGCATTAGCCCTGGCACAGCCAAGAACTTCGAGAAGATGGCAGCAAGAGGCGGAACATTCCAGCTCCAGGTGTTTGACAGTGATGGCAACTTCCTGACAGCGGAGACGGCAACCTTCAAGGACGCCGACAGCCGACCCTGCCCGAACGACAACGACCCACAGGCTGACGATGGCACATACTGGGACTTCGTACCAGGAGTCCTTTGGGTCTGCCACCACCAGCCCGGCTGATCCATCAGCTGACGAGTGATCGATGTGACGATGCCCCCGCCTGGTTGGGGGCATCGTCACATTTGCAGGCGACTCGCTCTGCTGAAAGGGTCGGTTCTACCGTCCTCGAATGCGACCTCGCTGATGGTCTACGCTCTTTCGGATGAAGGTGGCATTGGTCGAACCGTATTACGGAGGTTCGCATAGGGCGTGGGCTGATGGCTACGCGGCGCGATCATCTCATGAAGTTGTCTTGCTTACCCATGAGGCTCGGTTCTGGAAGTGGCGCATGCACGGCGGGTTCCTCACGCTTGCGGAGCAACTCACAGACCTAGCGAAGAACGGCTGGCATCCTGATGTGATCCTCGCTTCCTCGATGATGGATGTTGCGGCTTTTGCTGGTGCGATCAGGCGCACGGCAGCTGCGGTCCCGATTGCGACCTATTTCCACGAGAGCCAGTTCACGTATCCGCTGTCGCCGGCTGACAAGGTCGACTTCACGTACCAGATGAAGAACTGGGGGAGCGCAGCGGTGTCGGATCTCGTGATTTTCAACTCCGAATATCACCGGTCGGTGTTCGCGGCTGAGGCGTCGTCGTTTCTCAATGCGTTCCCTGACAACAAGCATGTCGACATGGTCGATCGCGTCATGTCGGATGCTGTCGTGCTTCCCGTGGGAATTGACCTGGCTGCGTTCACAGGAGATCCGATTCGGTCCGACGAACCGCCACTCCTTTTGTGGAATCAGCGGTGGGAGCACGACAAAGGGCCGGAGGAACTGAAGGCGGTACTAGCGGTCCTACTCGGGAACGATGTTGAGTTTCGGATGGCAATGTGCGGCGAGGTGTTCGTGTCTGTCCCACCCACCTTTGCCGAGATCACCGAGCTGCTCGGCGATCGGCTCATCCATGAGGGCCATGCCGAACGTTCCCTGTACGAATCCATGCTCAGAGAATCCTCGGTGGTCCTGTCGACAGCTGGCCAGGAGTTTTTCGGCATTGGAGTCATCGAAGCAATTGCCGCGGGCGCCTACCCGGTCCTCCCGAACCGCCTTGTCTACCCAGAACGTATTGCAGCGCTGCAATACGACCCTACTCACTCTCTATTTGACTCCCCAGAACAGGCAGCAGACCTCATCAAACGCCTCATGCCCAATCCCCCCAGTGAAGACCTCAGAAGCGCGACGTCCCAATACGACTGGTCATTGGTTGCTGACCGGTACGACGAATTGCTCGTCAACCTCCTTTCGTAAACCAGCTATTTGGATTCACGGACGAAGGGGTCAGGTCCAGTCAGCTAGGAGTTCTCGGACCAGATCAAGGGGCATTTCGTGTGCTGTCCTACCGTTGCGGCCGGTCATTGTTTCGGCCGCGCACAGTGCGTTCAGTATGGACTCCTCCACCGCGTCCGCTGTGGCGCGGATGAGCGGGCTCATCTGGTCGTGGTGAAGGGTTCTGACGTCATGAATAGCCTCGCCCACTGGTAGATGGTTGCCTGTGGCGAAGGCAAGGAAGATGTCTCCGGATGAGTCGTGCCCATATCCGCCGGCACGGGCCAAGCCCACGGTGGCCCTCTTGGCAAGACGTCGGCACTGGTCGGCAACGAGTGGTGCATCGGTCGCGATGATCACGATGATCGAACCGTCGCTCTCGCGCTGGTCCTCCCCATCCCACGCAGAAGGGACGATGTCCGTGTCAATACGGCGTCCGACAGGGAACCCGTCGATGCGTAGATCTCCCCGAACGCCGTAGTTGGCTTGGACGAGTACGCCAACCGTGTAGGTCTCGCCTGCCGTTTCCACGGATCTTGATGCCGTGCCGATGCCTCCCTTGAACTCGTGGCAGATCATCCCTGTTCCGCCCCCGACGTTGCCCTCGGTAACCGGTCCAGGACCAGCACTTGCTAGGGCACGCAGTGCACCGGCTTCGGTAAGCGGGAAAGAATCTGAATCGTTGAGATGGCTGTCATCGGTTTCAGCAGCGACAGGAAGGAAGAAGCTTCGCTCAAGGTCGTTTGCTGCCAGATGCTTGACGAGCGAATCGCGGACCATACCGACCTGATGGGTGTTCGTGAGACCAATCGGGGTGCCGAGCATCCCGGATTCGTCCATCCACGGGATACCCGTCATTTCACCATTTCCGTTGAGCACGGCCACGCCGCAGTAGGCGAAGTCCGACCAGATCCCGCCCTCTCTGGGGACAATCATGGTCACCCCCGATCGAACGACTGTGGGGTTATCTCGGATGACCGTCTCGTGGCCAACCCAGACTCCCGGCACGTCGGTGATAGCGTTGTGCAGCCCGGTTGGGAGGTCGCCGATTGTCACTCCAAGGTCGCGCAACCTCGGCTTCATGTTGAGGTTGCGCTCTGTTCACTCGTCGCGTTGAGTAGGTTGCCCTCGGTCCACTCGACTCTGTGGTCGGTCTCGATGAAGCGAACAGTGCCAGAGCGAGAGCGCATGACGACGGAGTGGGTTTCGGTATGTACGCCGCTAAAACGCACACCTCGAAGCATGGATCCTCGGGTCACGCCCGTTGCTGCGAAGAATGTGTCGTCGGAGTCGACGAGATCACGGGTTCCAAGAACCTGGTTCAGATCGAGGCCACGGTCAGCGGCATATTGGCGTTCGCTGTCGTCACGGGGCCAGAGCTTGCACTGAATCTCACCACGAAGCGCTGCCATTGCGCAAGCTGATGTCACGGCCTCTGGCGAGCCCCCGATTCCGAGGAGAATGTCGATGCCTGTCTCCTCGATCGCTGCCGAGAGCGAGCCTTGGATGTCTCCGTCTCCAATGAGCGAGATCCTTGCCCCAGCTGCTCGAATCTGTTCGATGTATGGCAGATTCCTTGGACGATCGAGCACGACTGCTGTCACATCCGAAACTGCCTTGCCGAGTGCCTTCGCCACCGCAGCGAGGTTGTAAGCGACAGGAGCGTTGATGTCGATCTTGCCTGCGGCTCGCTCGCCCACCGCGATTTTGTCCATATAGACGAGACTTCCTGGTGAGTACATCGATCCTCGTTCTGCGACGGCAATCACGGCGAGTGCTCCGCCTCTGCCCTCTGCCGTGAGTCGCGTCCCATCGACGGGGTCGACGGCCACATCCACCTTCGGCTCGCTCCCGTTTCCAACGACCTCGCCGTTGAAGAGCATGGGCGCTTCATCCTTTTCGCCCTCACCAATCACGACGATGCCATCGATGTCGATCTGTGAGAGCACTTGTCGCATTGCGTCGACCGCTGCTTGGTCGACTTCGTTCTTGTTCCCGCGTCCTTGGACCCTCGCTGCCGAGATAGCGGCGGCTTCAGTCACTCTGACCAACTCCATCGCAAGGTTGCGGCTAGGTAGGTAGCTTGCGACCTGCACCGTCAGACCATCCTGATGATCATTGCGTCGCCCTGACCTCCGCCACCGCAGAGCGCAGCCGCTCCAATAGTGCCGCCGGTTGTTTGCAGTGCGTTGATGAGTGTTACGACGATCCGTGCACCCGTTGCACCGAGTGGGTGACCAAGGGCGACCGCGCCGCCATGGATGTTGACCCTGGAGTGATCCACGCCAAGCATGGCGACCGAGTGGAGTGCAACTGATGCGAAAGCCTCGTTGATTTCGAAGAGGTCGATGTCTTCGACTGACATCTCGGTTCTCTTCAGCGCCATCCTGATCGCTTCAGCCGGGCGCTCATGCAGCGTCGCATCGGGACCGGCTACCTGTCCGTAGGAAACAATCTCGGCGAGGACTGGGATACCTGCTGCTTCGGCTGCTGAGCGATCCGCAACAACAACAGCTGCTGCACCATCTGAAATCTGTGATGCGTTTCCTGCGGTGATCGTGCCCTCAGCGTTGAACGCAGGGCGCAACTTCGCAAGGGAGTCGAGTGTCGTGCCGCGACGAATGCCCCCATCCGCCGTGACAACAACAGGCTCTCCTCTTCTTTGAGGCACCGTTACCGGCACAATTTCTCTGGCGAATGTGCCGTTGTCCGTCGCCAGCGCAGCTCGCCTATGCGATGCCTCTGACAACATGTCTTGTTCGGCTCGGCCTATGCCGAGATCCGAATTCTTCAGATCCGATGACTCGCCCATCATGCACGAATCAAAAGAGCAGAACAGGCCGTCATGGATCATGGTGTCGACCACTGTTGCATCCCCCATTCTCAGCCCAGCACGGGCACCGGGGATGACATAGGGGGCGTTGGTCATCGACTCCATTCCTCCTGCGACAACAAACTTCGACTCTCCAAGCCGGATGTGGTTGCCTGCTTCTTGGATGGCGGTGAGACCTGAAAGGCAGACCTTGTTGATCGTGGTGGCAGGGACTGTCATCGGTATCCCACCGTTGACGGCTGCCTGTCGCGCAGTGATCTGACCCTGGCCAGCCTGGAGCACGTGTCCGAAGAGGACCTCGTCGATCTGTGAACCCGACATCCCTGCACGTTCGAGGGCTCCTGCAATGGCGAAGCCACCAAGGTCCATGGCGCTGAGTGGTGCATACACATCGTTGAAACGCCCGATGGGTGTGCGAGCAATGGAACAGATGACGGGGTTCATGCGCACAAGGGTAGTTGTGTCATCGCCTTGGTCAGCGGCGCACCGCAAAGATCTGGTGTACCTCTAGAGGAACGCACTCGCGGTGGGGTCTTCGCCGTCATTTGAGCCTGGCATGCGGTCGTACTCTGCCGAAGCCATCGGAGCTTGCCGTTCCAACGGTCTGCCTGCTTGGATCCATTGCGCTTGGCGGATGGGCTTGCGGGGCGTCGCCGAAGCTTCAGCCTCTTGCTGGTCGATCGCTTCGACCACCGCTGCGATTGCCGCGGCAAGTTGCGGTCCTGCCCCACCTCGAATCTCGATTCCCTCAACCATTGTTTCTCTCAATGCTGCGGCTTGTGATGTCGATCTCCATGAGTTCGAACAGTGTGCCAGCGAGCGCCTTTGGATGAACAAAAGCGATTCTATGACCTCCGCCTCCAATGCGTGGTGCATCATCGACGAGCGTGACTCCCATGGATTTCAGATGTTCTAGAGCTGCCTCGATGTCTGTTACCGCGAACGCAATATGGTGCATCCCTTCCCCGTTTCGACTCAGGAACTTCCCAACGGGTGACATGTCGTCAAGTGGTTGCAGAAGTTGAAGGTGCGAACCGCCAACAGCGATCATCGCTTCCTCAACGCCTTGGTCTTCGATTCGTTCGCGTGAGAGCACCTCAAAGCCGTACTGGCTCGAGAACGAATCGATAGCTGCATCGAGGTCTGATACCGCTATTGCGACGTGGTGGATGTTGTAGGGGAGCACGACACAAGCGTACCTACCGGCTCCGGGTCAAAGTCGGGTCTGATCCGATGTTTCAGGCGTTGGCGCTTGCGCATGGTGCTTGTCCGAAGCTTGCTGCTCTGGGGTGGGCTGTTCGGAGGCAGGTTCTCGCTTGGTTGCGAGCTTGATCGTGAAGCAGAAACGAGCGCCGACAGGAAAGCGATCCTCGTACCACAGGTCCCCCCCCATCGCTCTGGAGAGGGTGCGAGCGATGGGGAGGCCGAGACCAACACCCTGCTCCATGCGGCCATCACCGGTGGAGAGTTGCTCGAAGTGTTCGAAGATCCGAGCTCTGTCAGCCTCTGCGACACCCTTTCCATTGTCTGAAACTGAGACCTTGTAGGTTCCAGGCCCTTCGAGCTCGCCTTCGATCAGGACTTGATCACCGCCGTACTTTTGTGCGTTCTCTGTCAGGTTCCTCAAGATCTGCCTCAAACGGGTCTGATCTGCATGGACCACGACATTGGCGGGAATCGTCACTGAATAGTCTGCGGTGTCAGAAAAGATCATCGAAGCAACGCTGCGGGTCTCCGTTGCCAGATCGAGATCCACTGGGGTGAGCCTGAGCTGGCCAGCTTCGAGGCGGGGAATGACGAGAATGTCCTCGACGAGGTTTACGAGGTGATCCGTCTCCTGGCTCATAATGCCGAGGAACTCGTCAACGTCACGTGACGGAAGGTTTGCCCAGTTTTCGTTGAGTGTGTCGGTGAAGCCTGCGATCCCGGTGAGCGGCGTTCTGAGCTCATGACTGACCATCGATACGAATTCGTTCTTGAGTTCAACAGCGCGCTTTTCCTGCGCGAGGGCCTCCGACTGCTGGTCCTGAGACCGGAGAAGGGCGTTGACTGCCCCGAGCATGATTACGCCAACCGAGGTCGTCATCACTATCACTGTCACTCCATCAAAGCCGGGTGCCAAGCCGCTCCGAGTGATGACGCCGATCAATCCATCTGTCATCGAACCGTCGAGTACTGAGATCGCGATCCAGAGAAATCCCACATACCCAACGATGATTGCGGCGCGGGCCATGGGGAGGACAAGCGAGCTCGCGACGAGCAGATAGATCACGACGACAGCGTTGACGGTCGGGGTGGGTCCTCTCAAGGCGAGCGCGAAGAAGAGGGCGGACGAGTCGATGAGTAACGCGACGAACGATGAGGCGTTCGTTTTCAGCCGATAGAGGGCATCACCAACGACGAGCCCTGACGGTATCAGCAAGAGGAGCGGGGCTGTATCCCGGGTCTGAAGGTATGTGACGACCGCCGCGATCAGGAACACGGACGCGCCTACGGCTCTGAGAGTGTGGAAAGGGCCGCGAATTTCTTTTGAAGAAATCGGGGCGCGATTGGGAAGTCGAAACATGGATTCTCCTCAGCACACTTATCGGCCGGCTTGGCGCGGGGATGAAGGCTTATCGGTCGAGTTGGGCCCTGAGTTCGTCGACCGCCGAAAGAGGCACTCGAAGATCGCCCGTTCCAACTCCAATGCGATACTCCCGCTTCGAGTCCCCGTGAAAGTCAGATCCGCCGGTAGCGGCGATCCCGAGACGGTGCGCCGTCGCAGTGAGGCTCTCGCGGAGAGGAATGTCGTGGAGCGAATGGTGTGCTTCGATGCCACCGAGACCGGCATTGGCCAAGGTCCTGAACGCCTCTGCGTACTCGGTTCGGTTGTATCCGATCGTCGCAGGGTGTGCGATAACAGGGACGGCACTCGAGGCTCGAGCTAGTTCCACAGCTTCGACGGCGTCGAGTCGTGAACGCTCGGCGTAGCCAGCACCTCCGTCGTTGAGCAGATTGGCGAAGGCGTCGTTGCGGGTCTCGAAGACGCCCTGTTCGACGAGGGCGTCGGCAATATGTGGACGCCCGACTGATGGCCCCTTTGCATGACGGAGCACATCGTCGATCGAGATCTCATATCCCAGTTCGTTGAGGTTCTTAATGATCTGGGTATTGCGAACGGAGCGCTCGTGGCGCAACCACTCAAGTTTGTCTTGTAGAGGTCCACCGCCCGGTTCCAGAAAATACACGAGCATGTGCATTTTGGTGCCGCGATGGTCGACCGAAAGCTCGGTTCCTGAAATGAACTCAATGTCGTGACTGTGAGCTGCCTCTCTGGCTTCGACGATTCCGGCGAGAGTGTCGTGATCCATGAGAGCCATCGTGGCGACCCCGGCTTCAGCAGCAAGCTCCACGAGGCGAGTCGGACTGTCGACGCCGTCTGACGCATTCGAATGGAGGTGCAGATCGACGAGCTCGGGTCTTCGGTGTGATGGCTTGGTCCTGCCAGATGACCCGCCGGGTTTACCCAAAGAACACCTTGAGAGCCACGAGCGCTCCGAGGAAGAACAGCGTGTACATCCCGTACCTCTTGATGGTGTTGATGCGACGCGTCTTCTTGTTGGTCTTGGCTCTCTCTGCGGCTTTCAGTTCCCGATTCGCTCGTTGTCTGTCACGTTTGTCAGATGCCATAGCGACAGATTACCCGTTGATTTGGACTGACTCGATGTAGAGGGACTCGAGAGGTGTTGACGGAACCGAATCACCGCCCCCTGGCTTCAGACCGACGGGGAGGGCTTCAATAGCGTCCAAAGTTTCAAATCCGTTGGTGACATACCCGAACACTGAATAGCTCGCGGGAAGCCAGTTGGCCTCTGCGAACATGATGAAGAACTGGCTTCCGCTCGTCCCTTGGCCTGAGTTGGCCATGGCGACGATGCCCTTGTCGTACAGGAACCCTTCGCCAGGGAGTTCGTCCGGCAGGTCGTATCCGGGTCCTCCGAAGCCGGTCGCAGTGGGATCGCCGGCCTGCATCATGAAACCCGGGACTATTCGGTGTGAGGCCGATCCGTCGAAGTAGCCCTGCTGTGCGAGGAATACAAATGAGTTCACGGTCTCGGGAGCAAGGCTCGGGTTTACGGTGATCTCTATCGGTCCACACGACGTGTTGAGAACTACGACGGTTGCTTCCGCGACGCCGGTTTCGCTCGGCGCTGCGAACTGCATCTCCACCACCTCAGATGGGGCCGTAGCTCCGCACGCTGTTGGTTGTGCACGGAACTCGGCGTAAGAAGCAGGCGGAAGGCCGGCAACAGCCGTCGTCTCAACCGGTGAGGTGGTCGTGGTCGGCTCGGCAGCCGAGGAACAGGCGGCCATGGTCAGAACGATGACCGCAAGCAGAGAAGGATATGTCTTGGTTCGCATCGACGGAGGGTAATTGCCAGAGGAGTTTGGTCGTGGCTATCTCTACCTACACTTTCGATCCATGGCACTCGTGGTACAAAAGTTTGGAGGAACGTCTGTTGCTGATGCCGATCGCATCAGGAATGTGGCGCGCCGTATCGTTGGTACTGCTCAAGCTGGCAACGGTGTCGTTGCGGTAGTCAGTGCAATGGGTCGCGGAACCGACGAACTGGTCGCGCTGGCTCGAGAGGTCTCCGATCGGTCCCATCCTCGGGAACTCGACATGCTGCTGACAGCAGGCGAAAGAGTGACGATGGCACTCGTTGCGATGGCGATCCAAGATTTGGGGGTCGAGGCGACATCGTTGACAGGGTCACAAGCCGGAATCCTTACGACAGGTCGGCACGGTCAAGCAGAGATCCTGGAGATCAAGGCTGATCGTGTCCGCGAAGGTCTCGCTGAGGGCAAGGTTGTGATCGTGGCGGGTTTTCAAGGTGTCGATCCAAGTTCGAAAGACGTGACGACCCTTGGTCGCGGAGGCTCCGATGCCACCGCAGTAGCGCTCGCCGCCGCCTTGTCGGCAGACCGCTGCGAGATCTATACCGATGTCGACGGTGTGTACACCGCTGACCCAAGACTGGTGGATGTTGCCGCCAGGATCCAGGAACTTAGCTACGAGGAGATGCTGGAACTGGCTTCTGCTGGTGCTGGTGTGCTCATGCCTCGCTCGGTCGAGTTCGGAAGAAGATTTAGCATTCCAATTCATGTGCGGTCATCGTTCCACGATGGCGTCGGCACCTGGGTCAAGGAGGAAACCATGGAACAGGCAATCGTCCGCGGAATTGCACATGATGTTTCGGCGGCGAAGGTCACCGTATACAGGGTGCCCGATACACCTGGTGTTGCCGCAACGGTGTTTGAGCCGCTCGCTGTTGCCGGGGTAAACGTCGACATGATTGTTCAGAACGTCAGCCACGACGGCACCACAGACATCAGTTTCACGGTTCCGGAGGAAAGCCTCGACTCTGCAACAGCGATTGCCAAGGAAGTCGCTCACAAGATTGGCGCCGGGGGTGTCACAGTTGACACCGAAATTGCAAAGGTCACCGTTGTTGGTATAGGTATGAAGACCGAATCAGGTGTGGCTGCTCGAATGTTCCGAATCCTTGCCGATCACGGAATCAACATTGAGATGATTTCGACATCACCCATCCGAATTTCGTGTGTTGTGCGTGGCGACAAGGTTGGCGAAGCCGTGAAGGCCCTCCATACTGGTCTTGGACTGGACCGAGAGGCTGACTCATGAAGACCTTTGCTACGCCCCGCATCGCCGTCGTCGGCGCAACAGGAGCGGTCGGAACCACCATGCTCTCGATTCTTGAAGAGCGAGGATTTCCTGCTGCAGATATCAGACTGATCGCCTCTGAACGCAGCGCGGGGGCCACGGTAGGAACGAAGTGGGGCGACATCGTGATCGAAGATCTCGCATCGGTAGATCCCTCAGGCGTTGACATCGCACTCTTCTCGGCAGGGGGTGCTCGATCACTTGAGCACGCCCCCCGGTTTGTTCAAGCCGGTGCAACCGTTATTGACAACTCGTCGGCGTTTCGCATGGACGACGATGTGCCCCTTGTCGTAGCGAACGTCAACAACGCAGCAATCAAGGAGCACAACGGAATCGTGGCGAATCCGAACTGCACGACCATGGCGCTGATGATTGCCGTTGGACCTCTTCACGCGGTTGCGGGTCTTAGATCGATGGTTGCATCGACGTACCAAAGCGTCTCTGGATCGGGCCAGACAGGCATCAAACACCTCGAAGCGGAAATGGACTTCCTTGGCGCAGACACGGAAGCGCTCATCTCTGGCGCCTGGGAGGAACCAGAACCGGGGTTGTATTCAAGACCGATCGCGTACAACGTTCTCCCGCTGGCTGGGTCGATCGGAGAAGCCGGATACACCGACGAAGAGTGGAAGCTGGTGTATGAAACTCGCAAGATCCTCGATAGAGCCGACATTGCGGTCGAGCCGACCTGTGTACGCGTTCCGGTGATGGTGGGCCACAGCATCGCAGCGACGATGTGGTTCGACCGACCGGTTGATCTCGACGAGGCAGTTGCGATCCTCGGCGATGCTCCTGGCGCTCAACTTTGGGACGACCGCAGGGTCCCGACGCCGCTTGACTCAGCTGGCATCGATGATGTGTTGATTGGGCGGCTGCGCGAAACCACTGGGACCTCGGGAGGCATCAGTCTCTTCGCGATTGGCGACAACCTGAGAAAGGGTGCAGCGCTCAACGCTGTCGAACTCGCAGAGCTCCTCGTCGACTGAGGTATGGAAGCCTCTCCGATGGTCATTTCTGTAAATCCGTAGTAGGCATGCAAGGAGATTCCATGGCTGAAAACGACCTAATCGCCTCATCCGTTTCTGATGGTGTCGCGACCGTACGCCTCAACGATCCCGGTTCAATGAACGCACTCTCGGTTCCGATGGCGGATCGGCTCCAGGCCGTTCTCCGAGAGATGGGCGACAACGAATCGGTGCGAGTGCTCGTGCTGACCGGTACGGGTCGTGGATTCTGTGCAGGGGGAGACGTCCAATCGTTCTACGACCACAGGGACGCGCCCCACGATGTGATGCGTCAGATACTTGATGGTCTTCACGGCGCCGTCGAGGTCCTTCTCGACCTCCCGTTCCCCACAATCGCAGCAATCAACGGCGTTGTGGCAGGTGCGGGCATGGGGGTTGCGTTAGCAACGGATCTTGCGATCGCAACCGACGAGGCGTTGCTTGTGATGGCATATACGGACCTTGGCGTATCACCTGACGGATCGAGTACCTACTTCCTTCCCAGATTGGTAGGAACTCGGGTTGCGATGGACATGATTCTCACGAACCGCAGGATTGGTGCCGCAGAGGCCGTCGAGCTCGGTCTGCTAAACCGGGCTGTGCCAGGCGATGAATTCGAGGAGGCGGTGTCTGACCTGGCCAGCCGCCTCGCCAAGGGCCCGACCCAGGCGTATGTGCGCTCACGCCACCTTCTCCGCTCATCGCTGTCCAACAGCCCTGTCGAACAGATGACAGCTGAAGGCGAGTCGATCATCGCGGCTGGCGACACAACTGACTTCTACGAAGGCGTCACAGCCTTCATCGAAAAACGCCGTCCAACCTTCACCGGCCAGTAGCTGCCGCGTACCCAGGGTTGGCGGACCATAGAAACAGGGGGCTGGAGCCCACAGAAGGGACTCGAGGCGCCGAATCCTCTTGCGCCGGACGGTGTCCGGGCGCGCACCTGGCATAGCTGAGGTCTGAGAACGACCATTGCATTCGTGAGGTCTGGTCGGGACGGCGGGATTTGAACCCGCGACCTCATCGTCCCGAACGATGCGCGCTACCAAGCTGCGCTACGTCCCGATGTTCCAATTCTATGGTCGTTGGTTGAGCTTCTCGACCCTGACACGATCGACCCGCTGCCTGTCCATCGAGAGCACAGTGTACCGGACCTGATCGACGGTGATCTGGTCGCCCTTAGATGGGACATGTCCGAAGATGGCCATGATGTAGCCGCCGACTGTTGAGTACGGCCCGTTGTCGAGGTCGTCGGTGAGCACGCCGTCGAGGTCGTCGATATCAACGCGGCCGTCGGCAATCCACGCGTTGATACCCACAGGCACCAGTGCAGGGATACCAGGGTCGTATTCGTCCTGGAGATCGCCGACCAGCTCCGCAACAAGATCCTTCAATGTCACGATGCCCTCGACTCCTCCGTGCTCGTCGACGACGACGGCCATGCCGTATCGGTTTGTGCGCATATCGCTGAGGCTGTCCAGTATCGAAGTCGTCTCAGGGAGGTAGTTCGGTTCGCGGATCAGACCAGTGAGGTCGGCTGCGGTCTCGTACTGAGGGTTCTGGAGTAGATCCTTGACGTGGACGATGCCTGCGAGGTCGTCGAGATCGCCACCTGTAATCGGGAACCGTGAGTGGCCAGTGGCAGACGCTGCGTCTCGGAGTCCCTGCGCTGTCAGAGGCAGCGACAGCGCGACGATGTCCAGGCGCGGTGTCATCACCTCACGGACTGAGCGATCGTCGAGATGAAAGAGGGCGTCGATAATTTCACGTTCGACTTCCTCGATATGCCCCCCACGCTCACCTAGGGCGGCAAGCGCTCGTATGTCGTCATCAGTCACACCAAGACCAGCGCCGTTCGCGTCGATTCGGAGGAGTCGGAGCAGGCCCCTCGTGATTGCGGTGAAGAAGCTTGCAATGGGGGCGAGGAAGATCGAAAGATTCCAAATGATTGGTGCAACTCTGAGGGAGAACTTCTCCGGGTATCTCGCAGCGATTGTCTTCGGCGTGATCTCTCCGAAAACGAGTAGTACCGCAGTCATGACCCCGGTAGCGAGCCATGGACCCCACGCGTCGCCCACGAGGGAGATGAAAAGGATCGTCGCGACCGACGCAGAAAGAACGTTTACCGTGTTGTTCGCAACGAGGAGAGTCGAGAGCATCCGCTCAGGCTGGGCGATGAGACGTTCGAGCTTCCTCCCGGCTTCGCTGTCTTCCGCAAGAAGATGAACCCGCTCCCGCGAGATACCGATGAGCGCAGTTTCAGACCCAGAAAAGAAACCGGAGGACGCTGTGCACAGGGCCAGTATCCCGAGATAGATCAGCGTATCAGTCGTCATCGCGGTGGCTCCAGGAGGAGCGATGTACTTTCGGGGTCCGGGTTCCTCTGCATGGGTCTAGCGCGAAACGCCAAGGGCCTCGCGCAGGTCGGCCGAGGTGTAACCCTTGTGGACCCAGTTCGCCGCACCCGATCTTCCTGCCAGAAAGGCATCCTCTTCCCTATCGAGAAGGATTGTGACTGGGATGGCTTGTTGGTCGCCCGCTGCGGCCCGCATCGCTCGCGCAACAGCCATTGCTCCCATCGATCCGACCTGCATATCGACGACGACGGAGTCGAACTCACCGTCGTACGCTGCGCGCGAAGCAGTCTTGGGGTCGGGGTGGTCAACAATTGTTACATCTGCCCCAGAAAGTGCGGCATGGACTCTGTCGGTGACCGATCGCGTCTCTGAGACGAGAAGAATCGTGTTCATTGCTAGCAGGCTACCCGTCTTGGGTGGGCGTCGGAAATACAAATTTGTCACTCCGTATGCTCCGGTCGTGCGTATCACTCGGATTATCGGCGTTCTGATCTTGTTTGGTGTTGCCCTTGGTACTTCGGTTTCGGCCTTTGCGCAATCCTCTGAGGACGCGATTGTTGTCATCGAGGTCTCGGATCCAATCGATCAACGAATCATCGACTACATCACAACTTCACTCGAAACCGAGGATGTGCACGCGTTCATTCTCAAGATTGATAGCCCCGGCGTTTCCTCAGGTGAGCTCGCGCCGCTGTATGAGGCGGTGGTGGAGGCCGGTGCGCCGGTGATCTCCTGGATCGGACCGAGCCCCGCCGTTGCCTATGGAGGTGCGGCATTCCTCGCCAACCATGCCGACATCCGCTCGGCTGCTCCTGGATCGAAGGTGGGTTTGCTCGACCCTGCGGTCCAACGATCCGGAGAGAACTCCCCGTCGGTTCGTTCAGGTGACGATCCTCAATCGTTCCTGTCGACGGCAACGGTGCTCGCTGATGCAACAGCCACGGCGACGGTGGGCGAACCGGTGATTGATGGGTTCGTCGACAGAGTGGACCCTGCACTTGGCCAGCTCGTCGTCTCCCTCGACGGATCGACCGTTGTCAAGGGTGATCAGACGTTCACCCTCGATACCGCCACGACCAGAACAATCGGTGACCAACAAGTGGTCGTTGCGTCAAGACCAGTCCGGTTTATCCAGTCTGGACTGATCGATCGACTTCTGCGGCTCGGTGCCAGACCAGAAACCGCATTTCTGTTCCTCCTCTTCGCCTTGGCCTTTGGTGTATTCGAGTTCTATGCAGCGGGAAGCGGCCTGATGGCCTTTGTCGGAGGCTTGGCGATGATCGTGGCAGGGTATGGTTTCGCGACGTTGCCTATCTGGTGGCCAGCGGTTGGGATGGTGATTGCTGGTGTGGCATTCCTCGTGTGGGGTTTCATCCAGAATCGGGTCGGGTGGAGGGCAGCTCTTGGCGGAGCCCTCGTTCTGGTTGGCGGTCTCACGTTTACATCGACGCGCCCTGCGTACCCGCCTGCTGTGTGGCTGGTGGGGCTTGCCTCGTTGGCTTCCTCACTTTTCATCTGGTATTCGCTGACGACCGTCGTGAGAGGCAGGTTCGCGACTCCCACGGTCGGTCGCGAGAACCTGCTCGGACGACGGTGCGTGGTCGTATCGGAGCTCAGCCCTGGGGGTGTGGTGTTGCTTGATGGAGCGCGGTGGCGCGCAACTGCTGATCGGGGAATTCAGATCGCACCTGGTGCTCCCGTCGAGATCGTCGGGGTCATTGGTCTCATCCTCGAAGTAGATCCGCTAGGGGCGCCAGCGGCTCAGGGCCAATAGTCCGGGCTATCTGGCGATCTCTATGCCATTCCCCACCGGAGAATGGGAAAAATTCCCCTAGCCACGGAGGCGCTTCTCGACTAGCTTCGGAGTCGCGTGTCAGGTGCGCTTCCTGGCCGTGTGGGCTTAGTACTCGAAAATCGAAGGGCGGATTTTGTGACGACTCTGGATCGATCTTGGCACCCATTTGCCTTGTGTAGCGTCAGCCACTCCCACCTCTTCTTCCCTCCCAGTGCGCAGGAGAAGAAGGAAGAACGGGAGCGACGAGAGATTCGAGCCAAGGCTGTTTGTCAGGTTTGCCCGGTTGCTGGTGAGTGCCGCGACTACGCCTTTGAGATCAAAGAGCCGTACGGCATCTGGGGCGGATTGACCGAAGCGGAACGTCGCCAGGCTCTCGCTCTCGCAGGCTGATAGGTAGGCGCTACCTGGCTCGCACGGTTCGACCATCGCCTCTTCGAAGGGTGACTCCTGTTTTGTCGAGCCACTCCAACAGCGGTACCGATTGCCTGCGAGCCATCAAAAAGTGATCCTTGAATTCGCTAACGGTGAACCCGTCGCTGAGTTCCGCTACGCGTGTGAGTATCTCCGCAATCTGACTTGAGGTGTAGACCAGGTCATCGTCGATTCGCACGATATCGCCGCGCCGGATCAGGGCGTGCAGCACCTCTGGGTCCAGAGGAATCTGACTCGATCGGGGGACATCAAACGATGCTTCGAGTTCCGTTTTGGCTGACTGCCAAGATGTCTCGTCTGCTTCCGACAGGGCATGGGAAAAGGATGCATGTTGCACTGATCCTTCGACGCCTGACAGTTCAGTGCTGACCGCCACGAGGTGATCGAGCACCACGCGGTCAACCCCGAGTTTGCTAGCCAATTCGGCATTCGGAATCCCAGGACGCCTCGGGTGGTCCGTGTGATACTGCTCGGCTTGGACCACGGCCGCAGAGGTTGTTGTGGCGGCGAACGCCTCTGAAAAGGCTGTCGCCCCGACGATTGTCGCTGACTCCGGCCTACCTCCGCCCGTGCTGGCTGCGAGCGTGTCGAGCTTCTCGGACCCTCGTGAGATGACAAGAGCGTCAGCCATTTGCGACGGGCTCGACGCCGTAGCCATGGCGTCTGCCAGCGTCTCCGCAGAATCCTTCAGGACTCTTCCTTGTGGATTCGTATCGATGACCGAACCCCCACCAACGACCGCTTGCCTTCCGCTCTCTCGGATGATGACCCTGTCACCGATTGCGGCTGGGACCGCTGCGTCAAGTGCCATCATCGTTGCGGTGTCTGTCACTCGCCTCACGGTTGCCGTTCGATCAGCGGTGCCTGTGTGGAGGTGGAATCCACCCCGTGGAGGGATCTCATCGAAGCCCCTTGCTGCTCGCGTGTCGATGAGGAGCTGTTTCGTGGAAAGCGATGTTCCTGGAGATGAGAGCAATGAGCCGCGCTCGATGTCATCGATTCCCACGCCGGTCAGGTTGATCGCTGCGCGCTGACCTGCATGGACTGCTGTGGTCGCCGCGTCGTGATGATGCAGGCCACGAACCCTGGCGGTCAAGTTCCCTGGCTGGACCTGGACGCTGTCGTCGATCGCGATCGTTCCTCTCTGAATGGTTCCTGTGGCAACCACCCCAGACCCGTGAATGACGAACGTGCGATCGACCCACATGCGAAATGGTCCCTTTGTGTCTGGATCAATGCTCTTACCAATCTCACCGAGGGCGGCGCGCAGGTCATCGAGTCCCTCGCCGGTGAGCGCTGACACCGGCAACACCTTCCAGTCAGCGAGTGACGTCCCAGCAACCTCTTCGATGATCTCGAGCGTTGCGAGCTCAATAGTGTCTGCGTCTACGAGGTCCGTTCGGGTCAACGCTATGACCCCGGTAGTCGCGTTGAGCAGATCGAGCACCCTGACATGCTCTTCCGTCTGTGGCATCCAGCCACTGTCTGCAGCCACAACGAGGAGAGCACAGTCCACCGACACGACGCCGGCAAGCATGTTCTTGATGAACCGTTCATGCCCTGGCACGTCCACGAAACCAAACTCGATCCCCCCGATTTCGGCCCACGCGAATCCGAGGTCAATCGTGAGTCCCCGTGCTTTCTCTTCTGCCCATCGGTCGGGATCTCTCCCCGTTAGGGCTTGAACGAGAGATGATTTCCCGTGGTCGACGTGCCCGGCGGTCCCGACGATCGGCACGTCAGGAGATCGCTGAAGCGACGGCTGCGGCCACTTTTCCGTCATCGTGGGGATTGACAGACCGGAGATCCAAGTAGACGGCCCCTTCCCTCCTCGTGGCGATCACAGGCATTGCGCAGTTGGCAAGAGACTCCCAAATCGTGTCTGCATTGCCCTGGATTCTGATGGCAATCGTTGGAATCGACTTTCCGGGAACCGACCCAGCACCAGGCACTGATTCGGCATCGACGAGTGACACGGCTTCGCCAAGTGTTGCGATGACCCGAGCGGAGCGTTCCCTGATTTCGTCGACAGAGGCCGATGCCATCCTCCAGAAGGGGATTTCGAGGACTCTGGCATCTGCATACATTTCAAGCGTTGAAGCGAGACTCGCAATCGCCTGTCCGTCGAGGCGGACGGCCCTCGCGATTGGATGCTTCATGGCTCGCTCAACGTCGTCGCTGGTTCCGACGACGATGCCTGCCTGCGGTCCGCCGAGCAGCTTGTCGCCAGAGAAGAGGACCAGATTCGCTCCTGCCGCAACCGTCTGTTTGACACCTGGCTCGGATCGCAGCCAACCGGTTTCGGATTCTCCGAGCCACGGAGCAGTCTCGTCCATGAGGCCGCTTCCGATATCGGCAATGAAAGGAACTCCGCGAGCCTTGGCGAGTTTCGAGAGGTCTTTGTACGATGCATCTTCCTGGAATCCGTCGATCCGGTAGTTCGAGGGGTGTACCTTGAGTATCCCGTCTACATCATCTGCAACAGCTTCGTAATCGGAAAGTCGTGTTCGATTTGTGGTCCCGACCTCAACAAGTTCGGCACCGCTTGCCTTCATGAGCGATGGGAGCCTGAACGACCCTCCGATTTCGATGAGTTCCCCTCTGGAAACGGCGATCCGGCCTCCGTTACCGGCGACAGAAGCCAGCGCAAGCAGAAGAGCACCAGCGTTGTTGTTGACAGCAAACCCTGCCTCGGCTGTGGTGACCACTGGAAGGAGCGCCCTTAGGTAGTCGTGGCGTTTGGATCGCTTTCCGGTGCGAATATCGAGTTCCACGTTGCTCGCCGAGCCGGCAATCTCAGCCGCCACGGTGGCCGTCGACGCTGCAACGGGAGCTCTGCCAAGGTTCGTGTGGAGCAGAACTCCTGTGGCGTTGATCACTGTCGTGGGGCGCGCAGCCGAAATGTCGGCGAGTTGCTGACGAGTGTTCTCCCTCAGGTCACCTGGGTCCGTTGATGTCTGGATCGCGGCTCTCGCCTCGTCGATGGTGCGCCGCACCACGGCAAGCACGAGTGGCCAAGGCAGATCCGTCTCTGCCGTGAGATCCATGGCCAGCGCATCGACTGAAGGGAGCTCTCTCATTTCCATGCCGCAATCGTAGAACGAGTGGGTCACGCACCTTGCGGTGGTCGGTCCCTATACCTGTCGATGCCTACCCTTGGAGCATGCGAATAGGCACATGGTTGTTCTTTCTGTTTCTTGCCGTTCCGGTGACAGAGATCCTGTTGTTCATCTTTGTTGGGCAACGCATAGGTGTTTGGCCCACCGTGGGTCTCGTGGTGCTTACCGCAGTCCTTGGCTCCATGCTCGTGTCGAGGCAGGGCAGAGGTACTTGGAACAATTTCCAGCGCGAGATCGCGAGCGGCCAATCGCCAACGACGTCGATTGTCCACGGAGCCATGATTCTCGTGGCCGGTGCATTGCTTCTGACCCCTGGCTTTCTCACTGACATCGTCGGATTCACGCTGCTGGTGCCCCAGGCTCGTGAGGGTTTGCGCGAATGGTTCGTCAAACGGATGGTGTCGCGGTGGGTGGTCATCTCGTGAGGCGGGCATCGACCGTCTGCCTCGTCCGTGACGGCGACCAACTCGAGGTGCTGATGGTGCAGCGTCCATTCACGTCTCGCGTCATGCCGGGAGGGTGGGTTTTCCCCGGTGGGGCTGTAGACGATTCCGATGCTGATCCACCAATGCGGTTCGGGCCAATCCCGCATGATGATTGGAAGGTCGCTGCGCTGCGCGAGTTGATCGAAGAGACCGGAATATGGCTGACTTCCGTCGGAGCGATAGATCGGCCGACGACAGACGATGCGTTCGGAGATGTCGCGTCGTCCGAACACATGATTGACCCGAACGCTCTGATCTACTTCTCGAACTGGATTACCCCGAAGGTCTTCCCGGTTCGGTTCGATACTCGTTTCTACGTGTCCCATATTGGCAATGGCGTGCACGGACGGGTGGACGGCGACGAACTCATCGATCTTGCTTGGGTCAATCCGCATGACGCCCTTGACAACGAACGCACGGGAGAGTGGGAAGTGGCGTTTCCGACGCGCGAGACGCTCAAGCTGTTCGCAGCCGAAAGTTCCGCAGCAGACATTGCGACCAAGTTCAGAGCAGTCGCCCCGGCTCCGCCTGTCGAACCGCGCCTCTTTGTCTCCGAGACCGAGGTGAAGATCCTGGTCCCAGGCGACGCAGGATACGAAAGCGCTGGCCCGTCTCAAGACGATCCAACGATTCTGTCGCGTCTCTGGGCGGTTGTTTCAAAGGGAGGCCCCGTGCCTGCTGAGTTCCGAAGCCGACCATGATTGTCTGCCGCTCATGATTGAACGAGTCCTTGCGCCGAACCCGAGTCTCTACACAGGCCCAGGTACGAACACCTACATCCTCTCTGCGGATGGTGAAGCGCTCGTCATCGACCCTGGGCCGGTCATCGAAAGCCACGAAATCGAAATCATTGCGGCTCTTGGGTCCCTCACCCCGGTTGGCGTTGTAGTGACGCACACTCACCCAGACCACGCCCCGATGGCAAACCCACTCGGTGTCCGGCTGAAGGTGCCGGTCTACGGTTATACCGATGGCCCTTCGTTCAGACCGGATGTTGCTGTGGCCGATGGTCAGGAAATCGTGTTCGGTGGTAGCCGGATCACAGCGGTCCACACGCCGGGTCATACCCCAGATCATCTCTGTTTTCGGGTTGGTGACACATTGCTGACGGGCGACCACATCATGGGCGGTTCGTCGGTCATTATTGAAGACGCCAGGGCGTATCTCAACAGTCTGTATCTCGTTCGCGACCTCGATGTGGTTCGCTTGGAGCCCGGCCACGGGCCAGCAATAGATGATGCAGGTGCGGTGATCGACCAATACATCGAACACAGGATTGAACGCGAACGGCAGATTCTTGATGCGGTTGCAAACGGGGCGGGAACGATTGGTGACATCGTGGACGTTGTCTACGCAGATATTCCGGCGGGGCTCCGAGCCGCTGCCGTCCACCAAGTCTCCGTTCAGCTGAAGAAGCTTTTTGATGATTCGGCTGTATGGTTTGTAGTGGGCATGGCGGAGGAACAGACAGAAGTTCGCGCACGATAGGGGAGCAATGCGTAACCGAATCGCCGCCGCCGTGACGCTTGTGCTTGCAATCGCCGCTCCTGCGTACGCCCAGTCGTCTTCGGAACTGACTCAAGACGACGTCAATCGTGCGCTTGCGCAACGCACAGCCGCAGCAAACTCCCTCAACGATGTGGCCGCACGGTTTGAGGTTGCCGTTGCGGATGAAGGCATCGCTCGGGAGAGAATCGCAGAACTTGCACGATCCGTCGCCGCCCTTGAGCTCGACATTGCTGACAAGGAGATTGAGGTCCTCGAACTCGTGCGAAATCGGTACATGTCGGGTGGCTCCGCAGGAACTGAGAGACTGTTCGCTGCCAAGACATTTACCGATTTGCCAGTTCAAGGGGAGTACTTCCATGTCATGAGCGAGATGGATCTTGCAACGCTCCGCGGTCTCGAGGTAGCGGAGGACCTTCACAGAAATCAGCAGGCATTGTTGGAGGGCACGCTGGTCGAGCAGGTTCTCCTGGTCGAGGACATCACTCGATTGCGGGATCAGATTCTTTCAATACTCGAGGACGCGGATGCGGACTACAACGCGGTCGCAATTGCCTTTCAAGTTCAAGAAGACCGCAAACGGATCGAAGAGGAAGCGCGCATCAAGCGTGAAGCCGAAGCCGCCGCTGCTGCTGCCGCAGCCGCGGCCGTGGCTGCCACCTCGACAACCACCACGCTTGGATCTGTGACGACTACAACGACCCGACCGCCTGTGACGACTACAACGACCCGACCGCCTGTGACGACTGCGACCACGGTTCCTAGCACCACGACGACGACCTCCCCGCCGACGCCTCCGATTCCGCCACCAATCGTGACCGATGGGAAGGCATGTCCTGTGAACGCAGCGACGGCGTTCTCAGACAGTTGGGGCGCGCCGCGGTCTGGTGGTAGAACGCACGAAGGTGTCGACATGATGGCTGTCAGAAACGCTCCGCTTGCGGCGATCGAGTCCGGCATCATCACGAGGACGTCGAATAGCTCGCTCGGCGGACGCTCGATCTATCTGACTGGAGACTCTGGGTCGAACTACTACTACGCACACCTCGAGTCCTTCGCGAGCGGCGTCAAATCCGGCCTCCGCGTGACCGTCGGCGACACGATTGGCTACAACGGAAGTTCTGGCAACGCACCGGACTACCTGCCGCATCTTCACTTTCAGTACGCACCCTCAGGCAGCGATTGGATCAATCCGTACCCGCTGGTGAAGGAGCTATGCGGGTAGCAGAACGTCTACCGTCGACCGACTCGGAAAGAGCTCTCAGCTTTGACAGCCGGCTCGCCAGTGCTGTCGGTTCCTCGGTTATCGGGATTCGGCATGTCAGTGATCAGTAATCCGTTGTCTGTCTTCAGTCCTCTGTCCTCTGCCCTTTGTCCCCAGTCGCCGATGAGTGCCACCAGGCCCGACAACCGTCCGATGCAGTTGTCTAGCGCCAAGGGCGGGAGGATTTCAGTAATTCGTGCCGCGGCCTCAATGATCACGTGGGCTGCAGCTGAATCCGGTTTGTGGAGCACAATCGGAAGGCCGGAGTCGCTCCCTTGGCTCACCAATGGATCGATAGGCACGGATGCGAGGAATGGGACAGACAGCTCTTGGGCGAGCGCCAAGCCTCCGCCGGCTCCGAAGATCTCAATTCGCTCGCCGGAGTCTGTTGTGAACCCCGCCATGTTCTCGATGACTCCGACGATTGGCATGTGGGACCGCCGTGCCATGTCGGCAACCCTCGCTGCCACCCGCTGAGCTGCAATTTGTGGGGTCGTCACGACGACCATCTCAGCTTGTGGCAGCAGCCGCGTGAGAGCCATTTGCACATCGCCGGTACCTGGTGGCATGTCGACGACGAGATATCCCAGGTCGCTCGGCCAAGCAACATCATTGAGAAACTGCTCAAGAGCCTTCGAGAGCATCAGTCCTCGCCACATCAGAGCGGTCGCTTCGTCGTCGAGCAGGAGGCCGGTCGATACGAGGTGGATTCCGTTTGCGACCGTCGGAACGATCTTGCGGTCCGCATTGGCCATGAGGCGAGTTTCGGTCGCACCAAGCATCCGAGGCGTCGAGAAACCCCATATATCGGCATCAAGCAAGCCCACGGTGTGGCCCTGTGCTGCGATTGCAAGCGCAAGGTTGACGCTTAGCGATGACTTGCCTACGCCTCCCTTTCCGGAGCTGACGGCGATGACACGGGTGGACGGGTCCACGGCGGTCGGGGTTGCGGTCTCTCGCGCTCGAAGCCTTGCCCGTTCCATCAGGGTCGAGCGTTGGTCTTGGGACATGACTGTCGTGACGATTTCAACTGACGAGACGCCAGAAACGGCACCGACCCTTCGCGTGATGTCGCCTTCGATCTGTCCCCGCATGGGGCACGAAGCGATCGTCAGCGCGAGGCCAACAGAAGCTCGCCCGTCTTTGATAACGATGTCACCGACCATCCCGAGATCGACAATGTCGGTCCCGAGCTCAGGATCGATGACATTTGCGAGTGCCGCCCGAATATCGCTTTCCAAACTCATCCCGGAATCCTATCCACTCCCACCCCCACCGTTGTCGCGTACCCAGGGTTGGCGGACCATGTTTTCGTGGGGCTGGAGCCCACAGAAAGAGGAGTGCCGCACCGATCAGGTTCTCGACCACCATCAAATAGGCATGTTTGGGCAGCAAGAACGGAATCGTTCGGCATCTGTCCACCCTTCTGTGGGCTCCAGCCCCCTGTTTATCGGGTCCGCCAACCCTGGGTACGCGAATTTGGTCAGGTTGGGAGGGCTTGCCAGGCGAGTGTCACGATTGTGAGGGCGAAAGCGACGGTGATCGCTATCTCGATGGTGTGCCTCAACAC
>JAQCAA010000122.1 GCA_027728645.1 Actinomycetota bacterium
TCGACTTCTCGCAGATCTCGAAACAGTCGACTGGCCAGAGTCGGTGTCCACGATGCAGCGCAACTGGATCGGGAGATCCAAGGGAGCGAACATCGTGTTTGACATTGAAGGACACGGTCAGATGAAGGTGTTCACCACGAGGCCAGACACCATCTTCGGTGCGACCTACATGGTCATGGCGCCCGAACATCCGCTTGTGGACGAGATCGCGACCGAGGCTTGGCCTGACGGGACGAAGCCGTCGTGGACGTTGGGGATTGATGATCCGGTTACCGCAATCGATGCCTACCGCATGGCTGCTTCCCGCAAGTCAGAGCTTGAGCGACAGATAGACGACAGGGAGAAGACAGGGGTCTTCACCGGTGCATTTGCGATCAACCCGCTCACGGGCGAGAACGTCCCGATCTTCATCGCCGACTATGTACTGATGGGATACGGGACGGGGGCCATCATGGCTGTCCCTGGCCAGGATGAGCGCGATTGGGAGTTTGCTGAGGCATTCGATCTCCCGATCGTGCGAACTGTGGAACCGCCGCCAGAATTCGAAGGCGACGCCTATCTCGGGCAGGGTCCAGCAATCAATAGCGGGTTCCTTGACGGACTCGAGATCGAAGATGCCAAGCGTCGGATCATTCACTGGCTCGAGAACAACGGCGCTGGTGAGGGCACGGTGACCTACAAACTCCGTGACTGGCTGTTCTCACGGCAGCGATACTGGGGAGAGCCGATTCCGATCCTTCACGGACCAAACGGTGAACTGCGTGCCGTCCCCGAGGACCAGTTGCCATTGACTCTTCCCGAAATTGAGGACTTTTCTCCCAATTCCTCGAACGATGAAACCGCCGAACCAACGCCGTCACTTGCCAAGGCCAGCAACGACTGGAAGACGGTCGAGCTTGACGGTGTCGTGTACACCCGTGAACTCAACACCATGCCCCAGTGGGCGGGTTCATGCTGGTACTACCTGCGATACCTCGACCCGCACAACGCTGATGAGCTCGTGAGTGAAGAGACCGAGCGATATTGGATGGGCGACAGCGGGGTTGATCTCTATGTTGGTGGAGTCGAGCATGCCGTGCTTCATCTGCTGTACGCGAGGTTCTGGCACAAGGTTCTCTATGACCTTGGGTACGTAGGCACGGCCGAGCCCTTCGGGCGGTTGTTCAACCAGGGATACATCCTTGCCGATGCGTTCCAAGACAGCAGAGGCATGTTCGTTGAGGCGGACGAGGTAGTTGAGACCGACGGGGACTACATCCACAACGGCGAAGTTGTGCAGCGCCTGTACGGCAAGATGGGTAAGTCACTCAAGAATGGTGTCAATCCCGATGACATTTTCGAGGAATACGGGGTGGACACCCTGCGGCTGTACGAGATGTTTATGGGCCCTCTTGACACATCACGCCCATGGTCCACTCGTGACATTGTCGGTTTGTACCGGTTCCTCCAACGTCTGTGGCGCAATTTCGTCGACGAAGAGGGCCAAGTCTTGGTCTCTGAGGAAACGTCCACCGGTGACCTGCAGGTGCTACTTCACCGCACCATCGAGTCCGTGACACATGACATGGAGAACTTGCATTTCAACACCGCTGTTGCTCGGCTCTTTGAGCTCAACAATGCCCTTGTTGCTCATGACAGGATTCCAGCGGATGTTGCAAGCGCGATTCTGAGACTCCTTGGCCCTTTCGCTCCCCACATTGCGGAAGAGTTGTGGAAGATGATCGGAAACGAAACGTCCGTTGTGCTCGCGCCGTGGCCTGAATTCGATTCCGCTCTCACCGCCGTAGACACCGTGACGATGGTCGTGCAGGTCAACGGAAAGGTGAGAGACCGCATAGAAGTTCCCGTGGCCATCACGGAGGACGAGGCGGTCGCGCTGGCACTTTCCTCTGACCGCGTCCTGCAACACACAGGTGGCAATAGCCCGCGCAAAGTAATCGCCAAACTCCCGAATATCGTCAGTCTCGTGGTCTGATGCTTCCAGCGGCGGTCGCAATCGAGCGTTCGGGCGTCGATGTTGAGCCTGGTGACCATGCCGATGTGTGCTTTGAGACAATGCCGCAGTGGATGAGGCTGTTTGTGCCGAATCGGGTGACCGGGCTCACACTTCGCCGGAGGATTTTCCTTGACCCTGAGACATATGATGAGGTGGTCGCTGGTGTGCGCCCTGACATCGTGTCCCACGAGCTTGTCCACGCTGGCCAATGGAAAGCGGACGGCGGAAGGTTCCCTGTCAAGTATCTGTCGGAGTACCTGAGGTTTCGGTTGGTTGGTGTGATGCACGATGCCGCCTACCGGTCTATTTCGTATGAAATGGCGGCGTTTCGGGCCGGTGCCGAATCGCAGCGAACGATGAACTCGAGCACGACGCCCTCGGCCACACCGGCCACACCAAATCGGGTAAACCCAGCATGACCGACCGATTGCCTCCACCGCCTCCGCCTCCTCCGCCGGCCCCGCCTCCTCCGCCTCCGTGTCCGTCGGAGCGACCGGACCCAGATCTCCGTCGTTTGCCGCCGCCGCCCTCAGGGTTCCTGCCGATCCAGAGAATGTTGGTCAAGACGTCTTCGCTTGGTTGGTGGGCCGTCGCCGTGTTCTTTGGTGGCATTCTTGGGGCGACAGCCGTCGGCGTGGGCGTGGTCGCTGTTGGTGCTGACGGCTTCGAGCCGATTTCGTTCGCTCTGGTGTTCGTCGGTCAGGCTGGAGCATCGCTCTTCCTGGTCTTCGTCTTCTCCAAGAGACTGGGCTCAGGTTCGCTGGCCGCGGATGTAGGACTCGTTGCGCGGGGCTCGGACTGGTGGGCTCTGCTCGCGGGCATGGGGCTCCAGATTGGCGTAGCGATTGTCACCTACCCGCTACTTCAACTCATGTTCCCAGATGGCCCTCCCGAACAGGGCGTTGCCGGTATCGCCGGCGACAGCGAAACGACGTTGGAGATAATCCTCATCCTTGTGTCTGCCGCCGTGCTGGCCCCGTTGATCGAGGAAATCATCTTCCGGGGAATGTTCCTGCCATGGGCGCACCGTTTCGTCGCGAAATGGCCGGCGATTCTGATTAGTGCAGCCGTGTTTTCGATCATCCACCCCATTCTTGACTGGGACGCGAGGGGCGCAGCTCCCGGAATCTTCCTCCTCGGTGTGGTTCTGGGGTGGGCCGCTTTCAGGAGAGGAGACCTTTCGCTGGCAATCCCGCTGCACTCTGGTGTGAACTTACTGGCAGGGATACTCATCCTGTGGGGTGACGACATACTGGATTGGGCAGAGAGACAGTCAGAAGGACTCGATCAGGCAGAGGCGCTTCTCAACGGAGTGATAGCTGTAGCCCACGCCCTCGGGCTCTAGCGGCTGCGTTCCGGCCGGCTGCGACAGAGCAACCTCTGGTATCGCTTCTTCGAATGCGGTACAAATGTATTTCACCCACTTGTGCGCAGCAGCGGCCACGGATCCTATGACTCCTAGCTCGTCGAATTTGTCTGTTACGGCAGCAGGGATTGGTGTGCTCGTGGTGGTCGCCGGGGCGGTTTGGTTTGGCGTCGGCCGAGCTGCTCCTCTTCCGAATTCGGCCCACGCTGGTTCGACTTCTACAGAGGTTGCGGATTCTCAATCGATCACCGTGCACGTGTCTGGCGCGGTCGCTCAGCCGGGGGTCGTGTCGGTGGCAGATGACTCCAGGGTCGCGGATGTGGTCATCGCCGCAGGAGGTGCGACCGCAGGAGCCGATCTGAGCCGTGTCAACCTCGCTGCCCAGGTGCGTGACGGGGAGCATGTTGTAATCCCCCCGATGGCGTCAACGCATCCAGGAGGAACTCTGCCGGTTGATCGATTTGATCTGAACACCGCAGACGCCGTCGGCTTCGAGTCTCTCCCTGGGATTGGTCCAGTGTTGGCCGCTCGGATTGTTGCGTACCGAGAGGACAACGGAATGTTCGAGTCAGTCGAGGATCTTCTCGATGTTCCCGGAATAGGAGAGTCAAAGCTCATAGGCATCCGCGATGCCCTTGCCGATCTGTGAACGGAAGAATGCCATCGGTCCCTGCGCTGTGGTGCATTGCTGTGGCGATAGCGACCTGGCTCGGCGTTGCAGCGGGTCTTGGTTCCCCTTTCGCCGCAGCCATAAGTTTCGGCGCAGCCGGTGTCCTCTTCGTGCGCCGGTATCCCGTGGGTGTTCTTGCAGCGTTCTGTGTCCTTGGTGCTGCATCTGGGCTCATCAGCTCGGCGCGCTCACAGGCGATCGTGTCAACAGACCTGCCGAGTGGGACCGTCGAAGCCACGCTGCGGATTGCCGAGGATCCTTCATCCTCAACTTTTGGGCTTGCCGTCGGCCAGATCACAGCAATTGACGGGGTGAAATGGGACGGCCCGAGGGTTGCGATCGTTTCGCTCCCGCTGAGCTCAGCGGTTGGTTCACTTGTGACCGCAAAGGGGACTTTGAGCGGTGGGGTGAGGCGTGTGCGCGACGAAGTCGTCGCTGGAACCTTCAAGGTCCGGGACATCCTCACCTCGGCCAATTCGCCGAATCCGATCGTGACAGGGGGCAACGCCGTCAGGAACGCGGTAGGCGATCGGTACGACGGTACTCACGATGCAGATGGTTTGCTGTCGGGGTTTCTCACGGGTGATACGGGCGCGATGTCTGCGTCAGACGAAGAAGACTTGCGACGTGCTGGCCTTGCTCACTTCGTAGCGGTATCTGGGTCGAACGTTGCCTTGTTCCTTGGTATCTGGTGGGTCGTCACGGCACCACTCTCGATCCATCCAAGAGTCCGAGTTGTTGTTGGCGGTGTCGGCCTGTTGCTGTTCGCTGTCATCACCAGGTGGGAGCCGTCTGTGATACGAGCTTCTGTGATGGCCTCGGTTCTCCTCGCTGGGGGACTGTTCGGAATACCTGTTGATCCGTGGATGGCGCTCGGCGTCGCAGTCACTGTTCTCCTCCTCGCTTCCGGGCACCTCGCAATGTCGGTTGGGTTTCAGCTTTCGGTTCTCGCGACGGCTGGTGTGCTCATTGGCCTTGCTTTCGCCAAGGGACGGGACCCGAAATGGCTCTTCGTGCCCCTTTTCAGTACGGTTGGCGCCCAAGCTGCGGTAGCTCCTCTGCTGCTGGTCGTGTTCGGTACGGTTCCGCTGCTTGCTCCGCTCACCAATCTGGTTGTGAGTCCAGTTATCGCTATCACGACCGTGATCGGTGCGATCGGTGTCGTACTGCCGCCTCTTGCCGAGGTCGCGAGGGTCGGTGCCTCGTTTGTCCTTCGTGTCGC
>JAQCAA010000010.1 GCA_027728645.1 Actinomycetota bacterium
GATGCGCCGCTGACGCGTCAACACACAACTGTCGCACACAAACCGCGACAGATCACCTCAAGGGAGGACCGAAGCAAGAATCGGTCCCCGTTGAGGTAGGGCCGCAGGAAGCATCTGTCCCCCTTTCAAGGGGGACGGCAGAGTGAGGTACGAGCGATGCAGGGGGATGACACGCTCTTGGAGTGCAGTCTTGCCTGTTGCCCCCACCCTCCTGGCTCGCGGGGCTCGCCCGTCCTCCCTCAAGGGAGGACCGAAGGAAGATCGGTCCCCGTTGAAAGGGGCCCGACCGCCGGCAGTTGCGTCCTATCGGTTCCTCGGTTAGCGGGATTCGTCTCATCGCCGGTTCCGTCCTCTGTCCTCTGTCCTCTGTTAGGCGCCCTCTGTTAGGCGCCCTCTGGCTCATGGAGCCCGACGACCATTCCCGTGGTGTCGGTGAAGTAGCAAGCCTCGCCGACACCTGGGATGGTGAATCTCGGCACCACGATTTCTCCTCCTGCAACAATCACCTTTGCCATGTAGCCAGCGATGTCATCGACCGTGACTACGGCGACGGTGATCGGGTCGCCTTCCGGTGACGTAGTGATACCTGTGTCGATTCCCCGCTCATTCACATGTGATGCAACGAGGTAGTCGTCAAGCCCCGAATCGTCACCTTCAAGTGGTTTGGGGTCCCAATCGAACACATCCTTGTAGAAGGTGCGCGCGATCGCGACATCACCGACGTTGAACTCGACGTAGTTGATGTACGGCATCCTGTAGTCCTTTCAGGTAGGAGTCGGCCCTCAATACCGGGGTTCTCCCGACGGTGCACAGTATCCAACGTGAGGCACCCTGTGCTGGTCGGCAACGAGAAAGGGAGCGTTTCCGCTCCCCTTCTGCATTTCTGACTGTCTTGGCGCGCCTACATGTCTGTTTGCGGGACCGCCTTCGGGGCCGACTTCGCTTGTTCCTTCACGTCGTTGAACAGCTCACCGATGGCGCCGATGCTCGACAGAATCGACGTCGTTTCGAGTGGTAGGAAGATCTTGGTCGCTTGGCCGTCTGCAATGCCCTGAAGGGCCTCAAGGTACCGGATCGCGATCAGGTCAGGTGTCGGGTTCCCGGCGTGGATGGCGTTGAACACAGTCTCAATGGCCTGTCCTTCACCCTCTGCAAGCGTCAGCGCCTCGTAGCGATTGGCATCGGCCACCGTCATGATTGCCGCTGCCTGTCCTTCAGCATCGAGAATCCTCGACTGCTTGACTCCCTCTGCCTTGAGAATCGCCGAACGCTTCTCACCCTCGGCCTCGGTGACGATTGCGCGACGGTCACGCTCTGCCTTCATCTGGCGATGCATGGCGTCGGTGACATCAGCTGGAGGGTCGATGCGTTGAATCTCCACGCGAACCACACGGGTTCCCCACACGTCTGTTGCCTCGTCCAGGATGACTCGGAGTTCGGTGTTGATGGTTTCGCGCGATGTCAGGGCGTCGTCGAGATCCATGTCTCCGATGACATTCCTCAAGTTTGTTTGTGCGAGCTTGGTAGCAGCCACAATGAAGTTGGCCACGTTGTATGCAAGTTTCACCGGATCTGTGGCCTGGTAGTAGACGACGGCGTCCACCGTCACGACGACGTTGTCCTTCGTGATGACCTCCTGTGGAGGGACATCCACGACTTGCTCGCGCATGTCGACCTTCTGGACCTTGTCGATGAACGGAAAGATCATGGACAACCCAGGATCAAGTGTCTTGCGATACCGACCAAACCTTTCGGTCAGCCCTTTCTCATGTTGCTGAACGATCTTGATCGCGAGAGCGACATAGATCACCAGCACAAAAATCACAATGAATACGATTACTGCTGCTGCTTCCACGGAAACCCCTTCCTATATGTTTGGATTACTAGTTCTTGGGTACTTCAACAACGAGGCGGGTCCCTCGAACTTCGACGACCGTTACCTCGGACTCAACAGGAATCGCGTCGTTCTGATCCGTGGTTGCCCGCCAATCTTCGGTCCCCATCTTGACCCGGCCGGATCCCGTTCGTCGGTCCACCGACTCGGTGACCATGGCGTGTGCCCCAACGTACCTTGCTGCTCCAACCGATATCAGGTCCCCGTGCATGTCCTGTCTGGCGAACCTCTGAATCAAAACGAGGAAGGCGATGGACACAACTACGAACACGATGAACTGTTCGGCAACCCCGACCTCGGCAAGCGCTAGAACTCCGGCGGCGCCAGCGCCCACGGCAAAGGGGAGGAGAAAGAATCCTGCTGTGACGAGCTCACCCGCGGCGAGCAGACCGGCAGCAACAATCCAAACCGTGGCCCACGTCGCGATGTCCATCTCAGGATCGTTCGGTGCAAGTAGTGCAATCGCTCCAACTGCGGCGATGATGCCGAGAGACCCCACCCAAAGCCAACGGTTCGGAGATCCCTCTTGAGGGTTTGGCGAAGACGGCACGTTGGTGTCAACCGCAACTCCCGCGTATGCGGACGCCCATTCGAGGGAGAAGGACTCGAGATTGTCCCCAACAACGGATTCGATGCTCTTGCCTTCGGCGAGCGCATCTTGGAGGTGCGACCGCAGTTCAATCGCCATGTCGGACGTCGTATTGCTGTCCACGCCTGACCTGAGCCAGTGCGTGCGACACCTATCGACGACCTGGTCACTTGTCAGATCGGTCACGAGCCACTCCCTTCACAACTTGGTTCACGCCCTTGCTGAGGGCGGACCACTCTTTCTTCCACACTTCGAGCCGCTTTTTGCCTTCAGAGGCAATGCGGTAGTACTTCCTTGGGGGTCCGGAGCCGTCCGCCTCCACAAAATAGCCCTCAATCAGATCCGAGCGCTGCATGCGAGACAGGGTCGGGTAGATGGACCCCTCACTCACAAGATCGAGTCCTCGCTCCGAGAGCTTGCTCGCCATTTCGTACCCATAGCTTGGCTCCTCGTTGATGATCGACAGGAGGCACATGTCGAGTACCCCTTTGAGCAGCTGGGATCGATGATCCATTCGTGGCATATGTGGCGTTCCCCAATATCTTGTATATACAGATATCATGGATTCAACACTATGTCAAGTCATTTCAGAGGACAGAGGACAGAGGGCAGAGGAGCTGATGTGGTAGGGAGCAAAGCTCTCGATCTGTCCTCCGTACGGGAGCGAAGCGACCATTCCGTCCTCTGCAAGGGAGCGAAGCGACCGATCTGTCCTCTGCCTAAGGGCAGCTCGGTCTCCAAGGGGTGTCGCCGAAGACGGAGCGGGCAATCTCGTAGAGACTGAGGTCGTACACCTTGAGTTCTTCCCTAGTGTCGACGTGGTTGTGAGCCGAGTTCGGTGGGCGGTCCTCTGGCTCTTCTAGGTTCATGTCGAAATAGCTCTGGACACCTTCAGCCCAGTACTCATCCGAGTTGATCTCGGCGATGGTATTGACCCACAGACCCTGCGCGATCGAGGTGCTGTAGGCGCGCTCGATGCTGCCGGTCGTTATCGGATCCACCGAAAACATGCCAAACCGTCTGATCGCGAGCGCCATGTCTCTCAGGAACGGATCCTCTCCTTCAAACCGATCGCCATCGAGACAGAGAAGGTTCTCCTCGGCTCCGGCTACGAACGGAATCAGATCGGTTCCGGGGAATGAGCGTGTCGCACGGTTCCAGTCGATTCCTGGGTACAGGTCGTAGACATCCTCGAACTCTGGGAGGCTCGGCAACCGCTGGTCCTTTCCGATGACTCTTGAAGAGACCCCTGCGTCTGTGAGTGCACGCAACAGGTCGGGTCTGGCAACCAACATGTTGAATATCCGGTCTGCCATCTGATCAACAGCCGCCGGATCGACCTCTTCCCCAGCGAGGATCTCGATACCGAGCACATCGCAACCTTGTGTGTACTCCTCAACGGCTGTGCGCTGGCCCACTTCGCAGTCGTTTGTTGGGAGAGCCAGCGTGGAGGTCGTTGTCGGAGGAAGGGTCGTTGAGGTGGAGATTGTGCTCTGAGGAGTAAGGGTGGTCAGAGGGGTTGGCGGGGTGGTTGACGTGCTTGTGGTTGTGGCGTCGACACTGGTGTTCGTGCATGCGGTTGCAACGATCGCCAATGCGATGACAAGCTTGTTTGTTCTAACCATCGCAAGCAGGATACGGGTTCGACCGCCTTGCGGCCGCCAGGAATCCTTCGACGGCGAGGCTCCGTATGTACGTAGAGGCTCCATATGCGTTTCTCGTGCAGCGATTGGCAACCTCTGGCGTAGAGTCACATGATGCCAAACACAGAATCGACATCTCGCGGGGTTTGGTGGGTTGCGGTCCAGGGCGTAATCTTCGGCTACTTCTTTGCAGCGCTACTCATTGGCGAGACGGTTGACGAGTTCAGCGGTCTCGTGTACCTGCGATCTGCCGGTCTGTTGATCGCCCTGTTCGGATCCGGCGTTTCAATCTGGTCCGTGGTTCTTCACGGCTCCAGACTTTCCCCTTTCCCAAAGCCGGTCGATGGCGCCAGGCTCATTGACGCAGGTCCCTACCGGTTCGTCCGACACCCCATGTACTCGGGAATTATCGCCTTCACCTTCGGGTGTGGCCTCGCCTATGCCAACATCGCTGCCTCTCTGGCGGCGTTGATGTTCCTGATCTTTTTCATCGCCAAAACGGGTCGGGAGGAAGAAATGCTCGTGGACGTCGTTCCGGGGTACCGCCAGTACCGGTCGTCGGTCGTATGGAGACTGATTCCGAGAGTCATTTGAAGCGGTGGCACGGGAATGGACGGCAGTGTCTGACCGTTGCACCGTGGAGACCGAAAACGTGAAGGGGCAAGGGCATGGCAAGTGCTATCTGGAACGGTGTCGTAATCGCCGAGAGTGACAACACGATTGTTGTTGAGGGAAATCACTACTTCCCTCGGGATTCGATCAAGGCCGAGTATTTCTCAGACGCCTCAGCGCGGACATCGTGCCCCTGGAAAGGGATGGCAAGCTACTTCGACGTCGTTGTTGACGGCCAAGTGAACGCCGAGGCGGCTTGGTACTACCCGGATCCGAAACCGGCAGCGTCCGATATCAAGGATTATGTTGCTTTCTGGCGTGGTGTGAAGGTAAGTCGGCGTTAGTACCGGCCACCAGACAGGCTGTCACCTCTGCCAGAACCCTGCCGAGCAGTACGCTATCGGGCATGCTGCCAATTGTTTTGGTCGAGACTGATCGTGATGACTTTGACACTCCCGTGGTGGAGTTGTGGCGCGGTGACTCGTTTGTCGGCATGGTGTTTTACGACGGAACCGACTCGATCGTTCAGATCTATCCAGCCGGCGAAGGCGACGTTCACGATCTCGATGTGAACGAACTCCAAACGTTGCTCGATACCGCTGTGCGAATCGTCGACCCTGACGCAGTTGATGGAGAACTTGAGGCTTTACATGACGCGACGGCTGCCGACGACTGGGGTTCTGAGCATCCTGCAACTGTCGCGCTACTCGGCGAATTCGATCCGCTGGCTGTTCATCGGACCGACGATGGTGAAGGTTTCTTTGATCGCACGGTCGCCCACCTGTTCATCGCGAAGTGTGAAGAGCTTGGTCTTGCAGTGGTGGAGATGGAGGGGTTCGACATGGTGTCCGGTGAGCTGACGGCTATCCCCGCGCTCGATCTCGCTGTCACCCCACAGTCGATTATGTCTTGGCCGGAATTCCGAACATATGCAAACGCAACGGCTTCGACAACTCTCTCGTCATGGCCACATCGTGAGTCGATAGCGATCGCGTTCGTCTTCCAACAGCCAGACGCCGAGATCATCGTCGCCTGACGCTCTCGCAGCGGTACCGCAACCCTGTCGGGCGGCTGAGTTGGCCCCGCTCGGTGTTCACCTGTTTGTGTCGGGTACTCTTCCGAGTGAATGCTCACATTTGCCAAAAGGAATGCCTGTGCCGAAATACCGGTCTGATCTGATGTCGATCCCGAGCTACGTTCCAGGGAAACCCATTGAGGAGGTTGCTCGGGAACTTGGTTTGACAGCAATCGACAAGCTTTCTTCCAACGAATGTCCGACCGAGCCATTTCCAGCGGTTGTCGATGCGATTACTGAGGCTGCGTCACATGTGAACCGGTATCCCGAGACATCAGCGCATAGGGTCCGTCTTGCCTTGGCAAAGTATCACGATGTGGACCCGACCGAGGTCTGGGTCGGGGCTGGATCAAGCGACGTGCTTCGGTCCGTGGCCCTTTCCGTTGGTGGACCAGGTACTTCTGCCGTCTTCGCCGACCCATCGTTCATCTTGTATCCAATCACAACGATGATTTGTGGCGCTGAGCCAATAGCGGTCCCGCTCGCGGAAGGGTATCGCCACGACCTCGAAGCAATGCGAGATGCCATCCGCGACGACACAACCATCGTGTACGTGTGTAGTCCGAATAACCCGACAGGAGGCCACACATCAATCGATGATGTGCGATCGTTCATCGATTCGGTTCCAGAGTCAGTCCTTGTGGTGGTCGACGAGGCGTACGCCGAGTATGTGACATCCAATGACTACGCCTCGATGGTCACTGAAGCAGCGAGTCGCCCGAATGTCATTGCCCTGCGCACTTTCTCGAAGATCTACGGTCTGGCAGGTCTCCGAATTGGTTTCGGGATAGCGAATGCGGAACTCATCAGAAGCGCTCAGCGAACACAGGCACCGTTCTCGGTCACGACACTGGCTCAGGTCGCAGCGGTTGAGGCCCTCAAGCACCAGGATCTGGTCGCACAGCGCTTAGCCGACAATGCAGTCGGAAGGTCGTACCTCAGTTCCGAACTGACAAGCAGAGGTTTCACACCTGCGCCGACGCAGGCAAACTTTGTCTACTTCGAGCCTGACCAGCCGCCCCGTGACCTAGCGGACGCCCTGATGGCCAACGGCGTCATCGTCAGACCTCTCGGTGGAGGAGTGAGGGTTTCGGTTGGAACTCAGGCCGAGAACTCGCGCTTTATCAGTGCTCTCGACACCGTGATGGTGAATTGATGTATCTCCCAGCAGATGTCCGGTGGTCGGAGCTTGCCGAAATTGTGGATTCCAACGGCGCTGCTGAGGTGACACCCGACTGGCTTACCGAGGGTCTCGCAGTTTCGCTGTATCGAGACATGGTCTCCATGCGGGTGTTCGACCGCCGAGCAACCGCAGCCCAGCGCCAAGGACGGCTTGGGACATATGCGATTGCCGAAGGGCACGAGGCTGTCCAGATCGGGACCGCTCGCGCCTTGTCCGATGGCGACTTCATCTACCCCGGGTATCGGGAACACGGCGTACACCTCAGCCTTGGCGTGCCACTGAGGACGGTTCTTTCGTACTGGCGTGGACTCCCGAATGCCTCGTGGGATCCAAAGGCATACAACCAGATGATCGTCACCGTTCCCATCGGAAGTCACTTGCCCCACGCCGTCGGACATGCCTATGCCGAGCGCCTCAAGGGATCGAACGCCGTCACGGTGGCGTACATCGGGGACGGCGGAACGTCCGAGAACGATTTTCATGCCGGGTTGAACTTTGCTGGAGTGTGGAAGACACCGACTGTCTTTGTCGTCTCAAACAATCACTATGCGATATCGGTCCCGTTCGAGAAACAGACGGCAGCCGCATCAATCGCCGACAAGGCCATCGGCTACGGAATGCCTTCCGAACGTGTCAACGGATTTGACGTCGTCGCTGTCTATGAAGCAATGGTTAGGGCGCTTGAACGGGCGAGGTCGGGCGGAGGGCCGACACTGATTGAGGCCGTTTGCTATCGATATGGCCCTCATGCAACCGCCGATGATCCTGCGTTGTATCGGACCGCGGACGAGGAGTCTGCGTGGAGAGCGCTCGATCCCGTGGACCGCATGCGCACGTTTGTCGAATCACATGGCTGGTGGGATGATGACGATGAGGCGAAGCTCGTCGAGGCCTGCACTGCCGACTTCGAAACAGCACTCGACGAAGTGATCGCCGCCGAGCTTCCCCCGCGCTCTGACATCGTGTCCCATGTCTTTGAGCGAATTCCGGACTCGATGATGGAGGGTCTCAACCGGATTGAGCGCAACGCGGGGGAGCCAGAGACACAGATCCCCGATTCGAAACGATGGACGATTGGTCACGACACTCTTCCGACCGGCCCGACATCCAATATCACGATGGCAGAAGCCATCAACTCTGCCCTTCATCAGGAGATGGCAGCTGACCCAACCACAATCCTTCTCGGCCAGGACGTTGGCGTAGCCGGCGGCGTGTTCCGAATCTCAGAAGGCCTTCTCGACAGTTTTGGGGAAGGGAGGGTCATTGATGCACCAATCAACGAATCTGGCATTGTCGGGACTGCGATCGGCATGGCGATGGCTGGAGCAAGGCCCATCGCGGAAATTCAGTTCGAAGGATTCTCGTATCCAGCGTTCGACCAGATCGCAAGCCACCTCGGCCGCATTCGGTTCCGTTCGAGGGGGAACACGTCACTTCCCATGGTTGTGAGAATGCCGAACGGGGCGGGTATCGGCGCCCACGAGCATCATTGCGACTCGCCAGAAGCGCTCTTCTCGCACCTCCCCGGTGTTGTCGTCGTCGTTCCGTCTTCGCCTGTCGATGCCAAGGGACTCCTCATCGCGGCAATCCGGTCCAACGACCCTGTGATCTTTCTGGAGCCAAAGGTGCTCTACCGGTCGGGTAGGGAAGACGTGCCGGATGAGCCGTTTGAGCTTCCGCTTGGCAGAGCGAGGGTTCGGAGGGAGGGTGAGGATGTAACTCTTGTCACGTACGGAGGGATGGTGCCGGTTTCGCTGAAGGCTGCGGAGATCGTTGCTGGTGAAGGGATCGACGTCGAGGTCATCGACTTACGAACCGTCTATCCGTGGGACATCGAAACGGTGAGCGCCTCGGTTGCGACGACTGGTCGACTTCTCTTCGTTCAAGAGCCACAGCGAACCGGAGGTATCGGTGCTGAAGTTGTTGCCGAGATCGCGGAGAGAAACGGATACGACCTCGCGGCGCCTCCGAGACGGCTTACGGGCACCGACGCACCGTGGCCCCAGTTCGCTATCGAGCGACACGCACTCCTCACGCCGGACATGGTTGCCTCGGAACTCAGGGATCTGCTCGGCGCGTGAGCCAGGATGATTCCTAGGGCGAGATATCGAGTTCGAACTCTTGCTCAACCTTGTTGATCCCCGGTGCTTCCTGGTTCGTGACGTCATTCCAGACACCGGAAAGGCCGTCTTCATGACTTGATTGGAGATAGACCAATCCGAAGATAATTCCCGCAATCACGAGAAGCCCAAGCAGTTTCATGCCACGACAGTAGCTACTGATCGACCCCGAAGGGGTCATCTCTTCGAACATCTGGAAGACTCGGGCGGGTCACGCCAAACCGCACAACCCTTCGATTGACGCTTGGGCTTCGTCGACGCTCGGCATCCTCGAGTAGTCGCCGAAGCCTTGCTACCTGACTCGACAAGCGTGTGATCTCGTTCTGGAGCGCAAGTATCCGCCTAATACCCTCAAGATTGACCCCGGCATTCGAGAGCTCCTGGATCAACAGCAACCGCTCCACGTCGGCAAGGCTGTACCGCCGCGTCCCTCCAGGGGTGCGGAATGGTTCGACGAGGCCCTTGTGCTCGTAGCCGCGAAGCGTCTGGGGGTGCATCCCGACGAGCTCGGCTGCCACTGAGATGATGTATACGGCTTCGGTTCGTTCGTTCATGACTGTGAGCCCAGTCTTGCACGCGGATTCCAATTTGTTTCCGCTGCTCTCAGCGCGGCCAAGGCCTCGCGCTCCTCGGGACCTGGGTCGGGGTTTACCGCAATGGTCAGTTTCACGAGTAGATCACCGGTTGCGGACGCGGTTTCGACGCCCTTCTTGCTCAATTTCAGCGATGTCCCAGACGCCGTACCAGGTGGAATCTTGATCTTCGTTGACCCGTCGAGCGTCGGGACGGAAATCGTCGCACCGAGAGTTGCCTCCGGATAGGAGATTGGAATGTCAACGGTGATGTCTCGTTTTCCTGACCGGCCAAAGACCGGGTGTGTTCCCACCATTGCTTCTACGTACAGATCACCTGGGGGACCACCGTTCACACCTTGGCCGCCCTTGCCAGCAACGCGTACCTTTGTGCCAGACGAGACTCCCTTCGGAATTCTTACCTTCACCTTCACACCGTCGACGACCAGCTCCCGCGTGGCGCCTTGGATGGCTTCGTGGAATGAAAGGCTGACCGAGCCCCCGATATCTTGACCTTTACGGGGCTGACGCCTGCCGCCGGTGAACAGATCCTGGAACCCGCCGAAGACGTCCTGACCCGAGCCAGCCTGGCCCCGAAAGAGATCTTCGACCCGCACGTGTTGCTGGCCGCCTCCTGGCTCGCCGACGAAGTAGCCCAGTTCGCGTGCGTGGTCATACTCCTTACGGGTTTCCTCATCGCCAACTGTGTCGTATGCCTCGTTGATTTCTTTGAACCTGGACTCCGCGGTTGTGTCTCCTGGATTGTTGTCAGGGTGTGAATCCCGCGCGAGACCCCGGAACGCCTTTTTGATCTCTTGCTGAGAAGCGTTCTTTGCTACGCCGAGACTGCCGTAGTAATCCTTTTCGAGCCATTCCTTACGCATGTCCCACGATGACAAGGCTCGGGCGGATCAGCCTTCCTCTCATCACGTACCCCTTCCTCAGTTCCTCTTGCACGACCTGCTCACCCTCACCAGGGATGACTGAGACGGCTTCATGGAGTGCTGGGTCGAATGGAGCACCGATCGCCACGATCGGTGCGAAGCCGTCCCGAGCCAGTGCATCGAGCATCAGGCTCTGGGTCCCGCGCATCCCTTCGAGCATGCGGCTCTCCGTTTCGGTGGCGGCTTCGATCGCGAGGGCAGCGTCAAGCCCGTCGAGCGAAGGCAAGAGTGCCTCGATGACCCGCTGGCCTGCCCGTTGGATATTATCGATTTGGTCCCGTTCGGTCCGCTTCCGATAGTTGTCGAACTCCGCAGCCACTCGATGAAGGTTCGTAAGCAACTCTCCTGCCTCCAGACGAGTCTCGAGAAGCTCGCGCATCAAGATCATCTGTGCTTCGTGCGGATCATCTGGAAGGGTCAGCTCTAGCCAGTCAGCAGTTGGCTCTACTGCCGCCGCCTCGACCCCGGCCTGAGCCGACGAATCTGGGTTCTGGTCTCGTGCCTCTTCGTTCTTGTCATGATCGTTCATATTTGATATCCCAAAGATCGCAGCGAGCGGCGGGGATGAAGGGGCCTACGCCTCTTCATCCTCAACCACCTCGGCCTCGACGACGTCGTCATTCTCTGACGCTTCGCTACCTTCGGCGGCAGCGGCCTCAGCCTCGGCCTGACTTTCGGCGTAGATCTTCTCGCCGATGATTTGTGCGCTCTGAAGCAACTCCGTGGTTGCGGTCCTGAACGCCTCTGTCGAGGTGTCGCCGTCGAGAAGTTTCTTGACCTCATCGAGCTTCTCTTGAATGGGGGCCTTTTCGTCCTCTTCAAGCTTGTCGCCGTGGTCTGCAAGCTGCTTACCGACGCTGTGAGCTGCATGATCTGCCGCATTCCGAGCCTCCGCAGATTCCTTCCGTTCGGCGTCTTCAGCAGCGTGTGCCTCCGCGTCCTTGACCATCTTTTCGATATCGGCTTTGTCGAGCGCTGACCCGCCGGTGATCGTCACATGTTGCGTGTTGCCTGTGCCGAGATCCTTTGCAGACACCGAGACGATTCCGTTGGTATCGATGTCGAACGTGACCTCGATCTGGGGTATACCGCTCGGTGCAGGCGCGATCCCGTCCAGTTTGAACTGGCCGAGGCTGTTGTTGTCATGAGCCATGGCTCGTTCACCCTGCACAACATGAATATCGACCTCCGGCTGATTGTCCCCAGCCGTTGTGAAGATTTCCGACCGCTTGGTCGGGATTGTTGTGTTGCGCTCGATCATCTTTGTCGCGACTCCGCCCTTTGTCTCGATTCCGAGAGTGAGGGGAGTGACATCGAGCAACAGGATGCCAGACACATCACCAGACAGAACACCAGCCTGGATGGCGGCACCGAGTCCAACAACCTCATCCGGGTTCACCGTCTTGTTCGGCTGCTTGCCTGCGAGTTCTTTCACGAGTTTCTCTACAGCTGGGATACGGGTGGAGCCTCCGACGAGGATCACATGGTCGATTTCTGCGACCGTCACTCCCGCATCCTTGACGGCGCGCTGGAAGGGCTCACGCGTGCGTTCAACAAGATCGAGCGTCATCCTTTCGAATTCGGACCGTGAGAGCGTCTTGAGCATGTGGATGGGACCGTCTGCGTTTGCGGTGATGAACGGGAGGTTGATCTCCGTCTCCTGCACCGACGACAGTTCAATCTTGGCCTTCTCCGCAGCCTCCCTGAGCCTTGTGAGCGCCATTGCGTCCTTTGAGAGGTCGACGCCATTCTCCTTCTTGAAACCGTCGACGAGCCAGTCGATGACCTTCTGATCCCAGTCGTCTCCACCGAGGTTCGTGTCGCCAGCTGTTGACTTCACCTCAAAGACGCCCTCACCAATCTCAAGTACGGACACGTCAAACGTGCCTCCACCCAGGTCAAAGACGAGGATGGTTTCGTCATTGCCTTCTTTGTCAAGGCCGTAGGCAAGCGACGCGGCTGTTGGCTCATTCACGATGCGCTCAACTTCGAGTCCAGCGATCTGTCCAGCCTCTTTGGTTGCCTGACGCTGTGCGTCGCCGAAGTAGGCAGGCACGGTGATGACAGCCTTCGTAATTGGCTCACCAAGGTACGCCTCGGCATCGGTCTTCAACTTCTGGAGAATCCTCGCCGAGATTTCCTGCGGCGTGTATTCCTTGCCGTCGATGTTTGTGGGCCAGTCGGTCCCCATGTGGCGCTTGACCGAGCGGATTGTTCGGTCAGGGTTCGTGATCGCCTGACGTTTTGCCTGATCTCCGACGAGAACTTCGCCATTCTTTGCGAAAGCCACGACTGAAGGGGTGGTTCGCCCGCCTTCGGCGTTTGGGATTACCTGAGGCTCTCCGCCATCAAGGACGGAAATCACCGAGTTGGTCGTTCCGAGGTCGATTCCGACAGCTCGTCCCATGTTGTACTCCTTCTGTTCAAGCGACTATCACCAGATACCCGCGTTCTAAGTCTATGCACTGAGTATAACTTGAGTCGACACGTATCAATTCCACGAAGTTTACCGTTTTCCGCCTACCGTCTACCGTTTCGGCAACCCGGGTGGCGAGGACTGCGAGGCTCACTCGCTGCTCCGCCGCTGAGAACGGAAAACGGTGGACGGTAAACGGTGAACCGGGCGCAAGGCGCCCGCAAACGACAAACACCGATGGGTTGCCCCATCGGTGTTTGTCCCTCCGCCCGCTCCGGTCGTCTTAATGAGTCGACCGGGCGATCTTGATCCGTTCCCTTATCCCGCCAGCACGCCTCTGGTAGTAGGTCGCAGGTCCAGTGTCAGAAACGGCCGCTGTATGAGTATCGGTTGGTATGGGAGTGAGCTTCACTGGTCTGTGCGAAGGACTGCGATCCCGTGCTTCGATGGCTTCGAGGTCGATGACATCGGATTCAGCGATCGTGACCCTTGCGAGTTCGGCCGCCGATGCTTGAAGGTTCGAAACCGCCGCCCTGAGGTCGCTGACACGGTCGTTTAGCCTTTCGCCCTCGCGCTCAGCCTGCTCCACGATCATTGCCGCATAAGTCTCAGCTCGCTCGATTGCCGCTTCCGCCTTGCCGCTTGATTCTCGGAGACGCCATGCGGCGACCATCGCCGAGGCTCTGTCCGTCAGATGGGATCGTTGTTCGATATCAGCGGCCGATCTGACCGCCTCTGTAACGACCGCCGCAGCGATCTCGGCAGCCCGGATTTGTTGGATGGCAGACTCAGATTCGACCCTGGCCACAATCGCGTCGGCATCGTGATATGCCTGAGACAAGATCGCATCTCGTTGTGCTGAGATCTTGGCTCCGAGCTCAGCAGCCAAGCCAGCAATGCTCTCGGCCGCTGTGGTTGCCTCGGAAATGATGGCTTCGGCTTGTACGTTGGCTTCCGCGACTATCTCGGCCTTTGTTCTTTCGACCGCGGCGAGAGTCATTGCAATTGCCGATGCCGAAACGGTCGAATCGTCGAGTTTGCGCCCGAGATCTCGCGTTTGCTCTTCGTACTCGGACAGGGCGTCCAAGAGCCGCTCGACCACGGCGTCAACTTCCGCTGGGTCGTAGCCGTTCCTCTTGACCCGACCGAATCGGTGGGTCCCAGCGGTTGATGCGCTGATCATGTGTAGTCACCTTCCCGGATCGTCGCCCGCAGTGGCCCCTTCGACCCTCGCGATTCGACCGGGTGGTCGTGACAGTTATGTCTGCTGAACATACGGTCGGTTTTCGCGCTTGGCAAGAGGTTTCTCACAGGTATGGAATGAATAGGTCGTCTGGCCTACGCTTGACCCATGGAACGAATCACCGTCGAGATCGACAAACCGTGGCTGACCGTGGCCGACATATGTGAGTACATGGATGTGTCGACCTTCGTGGTCACATCCGTCCTGCGGACAGGCGAGTTGCCAGCGGTCAAGTTCGGAAGAGAGTGGCGAGTGGCTCGACTCGACTTCGAGGACTGGATCAACAGCCAGCGGAGATCCGAGCGACTGGTTGAGTCTGAGGACCCCTCCGTAGAGCGAATCGGGCGGTAGCGCTGCACCGCTGACCTGGTCGGTAGACGGCCATCGTCCGGTACCGTTGCCGTCCCCACAAGACCCTTCGAGGAGTGCCGTGTCGACCGTTGCCATCATCCTTGCCGCCGACACCGGTGAAGGTTTCGAGACGCCGAAATACCTTGCTCCGTTGGACGGAACTCCGATGCTGGTCAAGGTTATTGAGGATTCGGAATCTTGGAACGTTGATAGCAGAGTGATAGTGCTCGGCCCCGATGCCGAAATTGTGGCGGAAGAAATTTTGACGGAAGCGATTGCGAAAGTGCCCGCAACCGTCATCATCGATCCCGAGTGGGCCGAGGGGGCCTCGTCGCCGCTCAGGGTCGCCCTTGACTTCGTGATGATGGATCACTCGGTGACGAACTGTCTCGTGGCCAGAGGAGACCAGCCTGGTGTGACGGCGGAGATTGTGGATGTTCTCCTCGAGCGCGCAGAAGAGACTCATGCCGATGCCGTGGTTCCGAAGTACCGATATGCCAGAGGTTGGCCTGTTCTCATCGGCCATTCTCTTCTCGAGCGCCTCCGTGGGATGGAAGGCGAGTTCAAACTGCATGAGGTGATTTCGATGCACGCTGCTGCTATCGAGGAGTGCTGGTTCGATCAGTTGACACCTCCGGTTCTCAACACGTCTGCCGCGCTACTGAATCAGAGGCGCTGATCTCCAAGCATCAGACCGCCCGAACTGGGTAGTCTCGTGCCAAGCCGTGTGGTGTTGAGCGAAAGGATCGCGATGGCTTCGATATCTGCGATAAGGACCATTCGCCAGAGCGAGGCCACGAAGCTTCGCAAGGGGAGGGTCAGAACCACCGAGGCGCTTCTGGAACAAGCCTCGACAAGGAGAGGTCGAGCAGACATTTCAGCTCGGACCGGAATCGCGACCACCGAGCTCCTCAAGTGGGCCCATCAGGCGGACCTGATGAGGGTCAAGGGGGTAGGCGCTGAATACGCTGATCTTCTCGCTTCCTCCGGGGTCGACACGATCAAAGCGCTCCGTCGAAGAACCGCCCAAAATCTGATGGCGTCGCTCACCCAGATCAATGCGAGACGGAGAAGAGTCCAGCGTCTCCCGACCGTCGAGATGGTCCAAGGCTGGATCGACGCCTCGAACGAGCTAGAACCCGCCGTTATCAGCTGAAGCGGATCGCTCGCTGAGGCGATCGCTCGCAGGGCTCGCTTACCGACCGGTCGCGTACGCTCCCTTACCGAGGACCGATCGTTCGCTGAGGCGATCGCTCGCTGGCTCGCTTACAGATCGGTCGCGTACGCTCCCTTACCGATGACCGATCGTTCGCTTCGCTCTCTTACCGACCGGCACTGGCGATAGTGGGGTCCGGTCGGTTCGTCGGTTATCGGGATTCGGATTTCGCATAAGAAAGAGGGGCCGCACGAGCGGACCCTCTTTCTTATGCCTAGAGCGTGCTACTTCTTCGCTGCTGTGGCCTTGGCCGCTGGCTTTTTGGCTGCTGGCTTTTTGGTTGCTGTGGCCTTCGATGCTGGCTTGGTGGCTGGCTTTTTGGCTGCTGGTCTCTTGGTTGTCGGCGTCGCCGCCTCAGGAGCCTTAGCCGCCTTGACCTGGTCACCGGATGGACGGAACGAGTCCTTCCACGATCCGAGGACGCCTTCGATCTGATCGCGAAGTTTGGCAACTTGTCCGCTGATCTTCTCGACGTCGACTGCAGACTGAACGGAGTCGACGGTTGCGCTTGCGCGCTCGCCTACGTTCTTGTTCCCGACCTTCATGTCCGTGACCTTGTCGATCCCCGTCGTAGCCAATTCCTTGGTCTGAGCGAAGATCGCCTTTGCCTTGTCGGCAGCGGTCGTTGCAGTGTGGCTTGAGAATTCCGCGGCCTTGGTGCCAACGGAAACCGTTCCGTCCAAAACCGTCTTTGCGGCCCTGGTAACGTTCTCTTTCTGTGTATCCAATTTGATCATGATTCCTCCTGATCGTTGCTGACAAAGCTCGAATAGATCTCTGTCAGTGCTTGTTTGTGGTTCTGTGAAAGCCTGGGGTCCGAGTTGATTGCGCCGATAACGTCTAGGCCTTCCTGCTCATCGAGCAGTCCTGCCTTTTCGTAAAGCGTCTCTGTCCGGATGGACAGGGCGCTGGCAATCGATCTCAGGATCTCCGCAGACGGTCTCCGGATGCCTCGCTCTATCTGACTGAGATAGGGATTTGAGACCCCGGTGAGCTCGGCGAGCTTGCGGATCGAGAGCGAGCTTCGCTCTCGTTGTTCCTTGATGAACATTCCGACATCTGGAAGGTGCGGCTTCTTCATGTTTGCATGATACAGCAATATGCTTGCAATTGCAAGCATATCTGTGTAGAGCTCTAGAAGGCGGTCCTTCGGGTTGAAAGCATGTCGTCGAGCGCATGCTGAATCGATTCCCGAATGTCCTCGCTCTGTTCGAGCAAATCGAGAGAATCGACTGGCCTGCCGTGGTCAACAGGCATCACCGGAGGGAGGAATCGGATTCTCCAACGAATCGGCAGCGGAATCGGGTTGAGAGCGATAGCGATCTCTTCGATGCGCTGCTCAGGAAAGAATAGCCTGACGAGCTTGGCGAGCTTCTTCGAAACCATCACCGCCGGATGGACTTCCTCTGACCCGATGATGGCAACGGGAACAATCGGCACCTGAGCCTCGGCAGCTACTTCGGCGAACCCGCCTCTACCGAGTCTTCCAACTCGGTACGCCTCCCAAACCGGTTTCATAAAGCCCCGTTCGCCTTCTGGAAACACACCAACGAGATGTCCTCTTTTCAGGAGTTCACGCGCATCGTCCCGTGTCGCGTAGGCGGCACCCATCTTGCGGTACATATGCGACACGATGGGGAGCATGTTGAAGATTTCAGTTCCGATGACTCTCACTCGTCGCGGTTCGGGTGCTTCGTTGAGCACAGACAGGGCGAGCATTGCGCCGTCGTATGGAATTGCGGCACCTCCGTGGTTGGCTGTGAGCACGGCACCACCCGCCATCGGCACATGCTCGATGCCCTCTACCTCAACGCGGAAATAGTCGTAGTAGAGCCCGTTCAGGAGATGCCAACCCATCTCGGAGATGACCGGGTCGAGGCCGAATGGGTCGATGTCGTATGTTGCGAGGTTCAGGTGCCTCCATAGTGTCGGCCAGCTCCCGAATCCAAGTTGTCCAGTGAGGGGGACCGCCTTGTCCTCAATAACGCCATCGGCGTGAAGCCCGCACCGGTCGCTGCCTCGTAGGACAGGCAGACCGCATGGGTGACCTTCGATAGACGTCCAAGGGCAATGAATTGAAGTGTCAACGAATGTCCGGAGTCGGTCGGAGAGCACTTCCCTCCTCGCCTTGGCTTCAGCTCGGTCCTCAGAAGAAATTCCAGGAAGGTGAATCGGCGATAAGCCTTCGACAATGGTCGATATGCCTCCTTCTGGTTTCATTGTCAGCCTTTGGGCCTCAACGCTGGTATTCGTTGTCAGGTCGAGGGCCTCAACGAGCTCGGCCTTACTCATCGACGAACGGCCTCGAACTGCAGCATCGCGTGCGAGGATCAGCAGCTCCCGCTTTGAGAATGATTCAAGTTGTGCTCTGGTCACGAAGGTTCTTTCCCAATCAACCCGTACGCGCTCAATGCGGTTTGGCGACAGTTGAATGATGGCCCGAACCCGAAATCTGAACGCATTCTTGTGGTGTCGGCCACTCGCCCGTGTTTGAGAATTGCTTGAAGGTGGGCAGGGACGAGGATGCCGATCCGACCGAGGTTCTTGATTGCCGAGTCGAAGAGGCGGCGTGGAAGCGGCTGCGCGATCCGGCTGCCCAGCCTCAATACTCTGGAGAGATACAACTGTCCGTCTCCCGCGATGTTGAACGTTCCCTCGACGCCGGCATCGAGTGCGTGTTCAAGAGCAGCAACAGCGTCCTCCTCGTGGGTGAGCTGGAATCGAGGATCGAACCCGAAGAGTGTCGGGACGATTGGCAGTGTGAGGTAGCGGCTCAAAGGGTTGTGAACGCTTGGCCCGAATATCGGGGCGAACCGCAGGATTGTGTACTTGATGTGATCATGCCGATCGGACGTTTGTGTCACGAACCGTTCCATCTCGGTCAGGTCCCGTTGGTAGCGGCTCGGTGTTCCCTGGGGTCTCGTCGTCTCCGCCATGATGGAAGGGTTCCGTGGACTGGCGCCGTATACCGCAGTATCGGATTTCACGATGACCGATCGCACTGAATCCAGCCGCTCTATTGCACCAAACAATGCGAGTGCCCCGACGATCCGCTCTTCTGCGCTCTTGTTGAGACCCTGCTCTGCCGTGCTGTGGACGGACTGAAGGTGGATGATTGTTTCTGGTTCAACTTCGAGAACATATCTGGCGAGAGAGAGCCGTTCGAGGGATAGCTTTTCGAAAGGGGAGGAGAACGCGACTCTCGGCTCAGTATCGTCCACAGCAAAGACCTCGAGATCGGGACGCGCTTCAAGGCGCTTGATGAGTTGGCCGCCTGTCCAAGATGCAGCCCCTGTCACGAATATGCGTCGCATCTGCCAAGGGTAGGACCGCCGATGCACCAGCCCATTTGCTCAGCCAGACTTCCAAAGCGGTCCTAGCCTCTCATCATGAAAAGGACAATCCCCTGCCTGGTCTTTGTGTGAAGAAGGCGGGCATCGTTGGCGTCGGGCTGATCGGCGGATCCATCGCCGCTGGCTTGGAGAAGGCCGGATGGATGGTGGTTGGCTATGACGCGGATCCCGATGTTGCACGGACGGCGATCGAAGCGGGCTTGGTCTCCTCTCTCGCCGATTCGATCGAGTCCCTAGCGAACGAGTCGTTCGATGTTCTGGTTGTCGCTGCTCCTCCCGAAGCCACGGTTGAGATTCTCTCTGGGTTAACCACCTCGATTCCTGTGATGGATGTGGCAGGAGTCAAGACGCAGGTCATGGAGGCCGCCCTTCATCTCGATTCCTTTGCCGGAACCCATCCCATGGCTGGAAGAGAGACGTCTGGTCCGAAAGCCGCCAGCGCTGCCCTCTTCAACGGGGCTTCCTGGGTGCTTGTTGACGGCGCTTCTCCCTCGGCCGATAGCGTTGCGACCGAGGTGATAGAGACGCTCGGTGCCAGAGTCGTCCGTATGTCCGCAGCGACTCACGATGCTGCTGTCGGTCGGATCAGTCATCTCCCACAGATTGTCGCTGGCGCCCTGCTGGCGTCTGTCGCGGACACGGAAGGAGCCATGGACCTTGCGGCGGGAAGCTTTCGGGATCTGACCCGCGTCGCGGCGTCACTCCCTGCTCCATGGGTGGAGCTGCTAAAGGCGAATTCTCAGGCCGTCCTTGCAGCTGTTGGGGCGCTCAAGCTTCAGTTGTCTGCACTCGAGGCAGCAATAGTGTCAGACGATGATTCCCTCCTGAATCTCATGGCGCAGGGGCGCGAATCGCGTCGTGCACTTGGCGCACCTGTCGTCGCTGTGCGGGTTGCGTTGGCAGACACACCAGGTGAGATAGCAAAGGTTGGACACGCTCTCGAGGTATCGAAGGTGGATGTTCGAGACATCCAGATGCGGCACGCGCCGTATGGCGGCGGGGGAGTCCTGACCGTCTCGGTGCGCCCTGGCGAAGAAGGCACTCTGGCTCACGCGCTTGAAGCAGCAGGGTTGCTGCTCGTACCCTGAACCCGACGGGCTACCGTGTCTTTCGCCTTGGATCAGAGGAGTTCATGACTACACAGGAACAGCGGTTTACGATCGGAATTGAAGAGGAGTACTTCGTCGTGGACAGGGAGACACGGGATCTTGTCGCGGATCTCCCCGAAGCCATCACTAAATCCCTCGCCCATCCGCCTGTGGGAACCACGAGTCCTGAGTTCATTCGGGCGCAGGTTGAGATCGGGACACCGGTCGCGAACGATATGTCAGAGCTTTCCGAGTATCTCGCAACTATGAGGCGCTTTGTTTCGGACACTGTCAACGATCATGGGATGGCGATTATCTCGGCATCGACGCACCCCTTTGCAGAATGGAGGCAGCAGAGACACACTGACCAACTCCGGTACAACCAGATCGAGGAGGCGCTTCAGGGAGTGGTTCGCCGTCTCTTGATCTGTGGCATGCATGTCCATGTCGGCGTGGCGGATGAGGATGACCGGATCGAACTGATGAACCAGGTCACATACTTCCTTCCGCATCTCTTGGCTTTGTCGGGTTCCTCGCCCTTCTGGCATGGCGAAGACACGGGACTCAAGAGTTATCGCACCTCCGTCTTCAGGGCGATGCCTCGCACCGGCTTGCCAGACGAATTTGATAGCTGGTCTGAATACCAACGTCATATTGCGGTTCTTGTCGGCACCGGTGTAATCGAGGACGCATCGAAACTGTGGTGGGACATCAGGCCATCATCGAGGTACCCGACCCTTGAGATGCGATCGACCGATATTTGCACTCGATATGAGGATGCTCTTTCGATTGCAGCCGTGTATCAGTCGCTGCTTGCAACGATGTACAGACTGCGGCTGGACAATCGGCGTTGGCGCCACTACAGCAGGATGTTGATACAGGAAAACAACTGGAGAGCTCAGCGTTACGGCGTTGATCAGTCTTTGATCGACTTTGGTCGAGGAGCGCTTGTACCAATGTCCGACCTCGCTGAAGAACTCATTGACATCGTGAGGAGCGCCGCGGAGGAGATCGGTGCGCTCTCTCATGTTGACCATGTCAGACAGATCGTTGCTCGAGGGACGAGCGCTGACCGCCAGCGCAAGGTCTTTGAAGATGCCATTGAAGGTGGCGCCGAGAAGGGCGATGCTCTGTTTGCGGTCGTTGATCATTTGATCTCCGAGACGGTGGAGGGTCTGTGAGCAGATCCCTCAGACTGGCTGGCGGTCAGCTTGATCTTGTGGTCGGCGATGTGGCAGGCAACACGGCCAAGATTGCCGATGCGATGACGTGGGCTGAGGGGCGAAACTCAGATGTGCTGCTGTTGCCGGAGCTCGCCATCTCGGGATATCCGCCAGAGGACCTTGTTCTGCGTGAAGGCTTTGTCGACCGAAATCTTGAAGCGCTTTCTGAGCTCGCAGCGTTCTCGAAGACGACGGCGGTCGTGGTTGGTTTCGTAGACAGGCTTGACCAGGTGCTCGTGGGCGATGATTCGATTCGCCGAGGCGTCGCGAACGCTTCCGCTGTGCTCCATGGTGGGCGCATCGTGTCGACCTACCACAAGGCGCTCCTTCCGAACTACGGCGTATTCGACGAAGCGCGGTACTTCGCCGAGGGCAGGACCCCACCTGTCGTGCACGCCATTGGCGGTGTGCTGTGCGGCGTATCGATTTGTGAAGACATCTGGGATTCTGAAGGAAGACCAACCATCCAGGCACGGGGCGGAGCCGAAGTTCTTCTCAACATCAACGGCTCGCCCTATCACGTCGGTAAGAGCGCCGAACGTCTTGGGCTGCTCACCGAGCGTGCCGTGGCAACTGGCGCTCACGTCGTGTATGTCAATTGTGTTGGGGGTCAAGACGAACTGGTGTTTGATGGTTCGTCGATGGTGATTTCTCCTAGCGGGGAACTGCTTCACAGATCGGGACAGTTCGAAGAGGACAGGTTTGTGGTCGACATCGAGGTGAACGGCGACACCTGGGTGGACCCAACGATCCCCTGTATCGACGTGTCTCGATCCCGGACTCAGGACGCACCGCGAGAGGCAGGGTCAGTTGCGCCGCTTCTGGGGCCGATTGGCGAGATATACACGGCGATTACCGCTGGCCTCAAAGGCTATGTTACGAAGAACGGCTTCTCCGAGGTTGTGATCGGCCTTTCCGGTGGGATCGATTCTGCCCTTACCGCGGCCGTCGCCGTGGATGCACTCGGACCGGACGCTGTTCGCGGTGTCACGATGCCTACCAGGTATTCGTCTCAGGGGAGTGTCGATGACTCGGTGGATCTAGCGGACAGGCTCGGCATTCGAGTCGAGACCATTCCGATCGAGGGCGTCTTTGGAGAGTTCACAGAGGCGCTTGGGCCAGTGTTCGTCGGAACTGTCGAGGATGTTGCGGAGGAGAACCTTCAGGCGAGAATTCGAGGGGCAATTCTGATGGCGATCTCGAACAAGTTCGGAGGGATGGTTGTTGCAACAGGGAACAAGTCCGAAATGGCCGTCGGATATGCAACCCTGTACGGGGATATGGCGGGCGGCTACTCAGTTCTCAAGGATATCTACAAGACGACCGTGTATGAACTCGCTCGATGGCGAAACCGTGATTCTGAGCTGATTCCGCTCGCGATTATTGACAAGGAGCCCTCAGCAGAGCTCAGACCCGACCAGAAGGACTCGGATTCGCTCCCTCCATACCCTGTGTTGGATTTGATCCTGAGGATGTATATAGAGGACGACATGACCGCATCGGAAATAATCGCGACCGGACAGGATCAAGATCTTGTGCGCCGAATCGCTTCGATGGTCGATCGCAACGAGTACAAGCGACGACAAGCTGCTCCAGGTGTCAAGATCACAACGAAGGCGTTCGGCAGGGATCGCAGACTTCCTATCACGAACGGATTTGTCTCGTGAGTTCCGATGTGCAAGGAAAGGTCCTCATTAACGGAAAGGCCGTGGACGCTGCCTCCGCCTCGATTTCAGTGTTCGATATCGGGTTCCAGAGGGGGTACGGCTGCTTTGAGACGATGCGGTCCTACTCGGGAAGTCCGTTCAGAGTCGATCAGCATCTCGATCGGTTGGCTGCGAGCGCAGCGAATCTTCGAATCAATATCGGTTCCATCGATCGAGTCAAGGGTTGGTGTTTGAAGGTTGCTGAACCAGGCGACGGCATTGTCCGTGTATTCGTGACAGGTGGGACTGATATGAAACACCTCGGAACCAACAACTCGATCATCGTGTTCATGGAACCGTTGCCACAGATGCCTGACGTCTTTTCGCTTGATCTCATTGAGGCACCGTGGCACTCCGATGGCCGATCGAGCGAGCTCTCAGGGGCCAAGACCCTCTCCTACGGTCCGAATTTGGCAGCAACGATTACGGCTCGATCTAAAGGTTTCGATGACGCTGTACTGGTTGGGACCGGTGGTGCAGTTTTGGAGGGTCCGACCTTCTCGCTTGGGTGGGTGAAGGACGGACAGATCTTCACCCCGAGTCTCGATTCGAACATACTTGCGTCTGTGACGAGAGCCGCTGTGGTCGAGGTTGCCGTACGGCTCGGGTTTGACGTTGTCGAAGGTTCGTTTGTCACGAAGGAATTGCTTGATGCTGACGAGGTGTTCGCCTTGTCGACGAGCCGCCAGGTTGCTTCGGTTGTGCGAATCGCATCGACGACATTTGAGCGTGGTCCGATCACTGCCTCCCTCAGGCATGGATTCTTGGAGCTCGTGAAGGCTGAAACCGGGTGAATGCGCTGCTCGGTGCCGTCGACTCGCTGTACGAAAGGGCTGTCATGGAGCCTCGGTCGTGGACGACTCAGGGCGTTGCCGACTGGATGGAGAGCATCTCAACCGACGAACCGTTGGATCCAAAGGCGGCGAAGCTGCTCCGAAGGGCTGTCAAGACGGCCGAGCGGCTCCAGGCCTTCTGGCTCGCCGATTCTCGGGTGTCCGATATGTCGATCCCGTGGCAGTCAAGAGTTGATTTAGCCCTCGGCCCCCGCGCTTGGCGCTCTGTTCTCGAACTCGCAAGCCATGTTCTTGACCAGGAACCGACAGAGGAGACCTTCGATACTGTTGGAGCCCTCTTCAGGCTGGTCAACAACCGGCCGTGGCTCGATGGCATGACGTTTCACCAATGGATGCGCGATTCCGAGCGCAGTTGAGAGTTACGGGTAGCATCGCGCCATGGCCTTTTTACGAAAAGTCGGGATCGTTGTTTGTGCAGCAGTGTTCGCAGCCGCATGCCAGGGCGCGACCGGTACCGAAACAACGACAACGGAGGGTTCGTCGCTTCTGACTCTTCCGTTGCCGACCACGACAACCACGATTTCTGCCACAACCACGATTCTTGAACCACCCTCCCAGTTGTCCGCCCCCGAGTACCAGATCGTGCAGAGAACGGCAGGTGAAGGGGTTGGGGACGAGATCGTCGTTCTGCTCGACCCTGCGAGCTACGAGACGTTGACTGATATCGACATTCAGGAGCTGATCGCCGAAATTGTTGATCTCTTTCCGCCCGTGTGGACCGCTCACATCATCGACGATCCAGCGGCGGCCAATGTGGTCGGCAATGCTGCCGCTTCCGAGGAGGATCTGGCTGCGATTGCCGATCACTACCTTGCGCGGCTTGACAACGGGTTTGAGATCACATTTCTTGGCCCATTTGCCCCAAAGGGATCGATCGTTCTCGGGTCCTGAGAACCGAACGAATGCGGGTCAATTCAGCAGAAGCGTCGCTGTGAGCAGGAAGCCGCCAAAGCCGACGAGGTCTGTTGTCATGGTCAGAAAGATGTTTGACCCGAGGGCCGGATCTTGTCCGATGCGACTCAGGAGAACAGGAATTCCTGACCCCACGAATCCAGCGACGAGGAACGCAATCCACATTGAGACGAAAACGACCAGTGCCAATTCGGCAGGGGCAATGGCCGCTGCAGTCTGACCTTCGAAAAGGCCAAGGGTCAACGCTGCCACGACAGCAGCGATTGAGGCAATGATGGTTCCATCAATGAGTCCCACCGCAACTTCACGTCGAATCGCCCTCCATGATCGGCCCTTCGGGAGATCTCCAATCGCCATAGACCGAATGATGACCGCGAGGCTTTGGGCTCCGGAGTTCCCTGCGAGAAGCGCGACAGCTGGCATGTAGGCGGCGAGGACTGCGTACGTGGTGAGTGTCGCTTCGAATCGCGAGATGACCCCAGCGATCACCAGACCCACGACGAGGTTGAACATGATCCAAGGAAGCCTCCTACGAACCGATCGCAGCACAGGGGTGAACACGGTCTCCTCGTCGCCAGCGCCCACCATGACGGCAATGTCCTCACCGGCCTCGGCACGGATCGCCTCAATCGCTTCTGAAAACTTGACCATCCCCACAAGTGTTCCGTCGGCTTCAACGACCGGAACCGCTATCAGGCGGTAACGGTGAATGAGGTCTGCCACCTGCTCCCTGTCTGTGTCAGGTCTCACACTGATCAGGCTCGGTTCAATGACATCACCGATCGCCGCCGATGGCTTGGCGAACACGAGGTCTCGAAACGAGACGACACCGACGAGCCTGTGGTCCCCATCGACTGCATACACGTACAGGAGGTTCGCTCCTAGTTCGTCATGAAGCCGACGGAGCTCCTCGATCGCAACGCCAGCGGACATGTCGACTGGGAGGGCGGCCACATCGGTGGTCATCATTCCGCCAGCCGTGTCGGCACCGTGAATCAGCAGCGCCTGAATTTCGTCAGCAATCGCAGGATCGAGCGCCGCTAGTAGCAAGGTCCTGTCGACAGGCGAGAGGGCTCCGACAACATCGGCTGCCTGGTCAACTTCCATAGATGAGATCAGCGCTGCTGCCTCCGATGTTTCGAGTTCCTCGAGCACATCGGCTGCCGCCTCTGGATGCATCTCATCGAGGACCTCACCGGCATTGTTGGTACCTAGCTCCTGGAGAAGGTCAGCAGCGCCGCCTTCGTCAAGTGCCTCAAGGATGTCGGCTGCGTTGTGCGGGTCATCCTCGGTGAGCTGCTCCCACGCTTCATGATGCGTGTCGAGATACTGCTCTGCCTCTTCAGGACTCTTCCGCGCGAGATCCCTTATTGACGAACCAAACTGGCGCGGCCGCGGAATCCGAATTTTCATACCAGGAGCCTACCGCCCACCGTCTACCGCCTACCGTCCATCGTCCACGGAAATGAAAAACAGTGAACGCTTTCGCGCTGAAGCGCCGATTCGGTAGGCGCATGGCGGTAGGCGCACGGCGCAGTAGAAATGCAACGAGCCCCCAGGGGGGCGGGGGCTCGCTGCGGGGTTGGTGGACCCCCAGGGGGGACGAGGGGTCCACAAGGGTCGACTAGCGACCCAGCACAAGCAGGGTATCGCTTTTTGGACGACTATGAAACCGTGAATTGTTCGAACGTCAACGAACGCGAATAACGCCCGATGGTCCGTCGGCAAACTCCCTCGAAACGATTGACCCGATCGACCACGCACCGGATCCGACATCTGCGAGCGCCGCGTGGAGCGCTTGCTCAATTGGTGCGTCCACGCAAAGCAGAAGCCCCCCGCTGGTCTGCGCGTCAGCGAGGATCAACTGCTCCGTTTCATCAGCGGTGCCGAAGTCGCACATACCGCGGACCGATTCGAGGTTTCGCTTCGTGCCTCCGGCGATCATCCCCTGCTTCGCGAGATCGGCTACCCCGTTAATGAGCGGCACCGCTGCGCTGTCGATGGTCGCACTGACGTCCGATGCCTTGACAATCTCAGACAGATGGCCCAGTAGGCCAAAGCCAGTGACATCGGTTGCCGCTTGGATCCCGACCCTCCGAGCCGCAGCGGCTGCACCCTTGTTGAGGGAAGCCATCGTCTCTGTGGCTGTCTTTGTGATCGACTCCGAAGCTTGCCCGCGTTTGATTGCGGTCGCGATGATTCCTGTGCCAATCGGTTTTGTGAGGACGAGTACCTGACCAGGCTCGGCAGCTGCATTCGTCATGAGATCAGAGATTGGGATGTAGCCAGTCACTGCGAAGCCATATTTTGGTTCCTTGTCGTCGATGGAGTGTCCCCCGATAACGGTGCATCCAGCGAGTTCCATCACTGACAGACCACCAGCGATGACAGTTGAAAGAACTTCGAACGGGAGATCGTCCCTTGGCCACGCAACGAGTTGGAGTGCCGTAATGGGGTCGCCGCCCATCGCATAGACATCGCTGAGGGCGTTGGCCGCAGCGATTCGGCCCCAGTCGTACGGGTCGTCGACGATTGGCGTGAAGAAATCCACCGTCTGGACCATGGCGCGCTCATCGTCGAGGCGAAAAACCCCGGCGTCGTCCGAACCGGAGAAACCCACCAAAAGGTCCGGGTGCTTCGTTGCTTGTGAACTGTGCATGGGGCGCAGAACCTGCGCCAGCTCGTCAGGGCCGAGCTTGCACGCTCAACCGGCGCCGTGGCTATATGCCGTGAGGCGAATGTTGTCCATGAACGAGAAAGTAGCGTGTTCTTGGGCAGTGCGATACGGCCAACTTCGTTGCATAGCCCGGTTCGGGGTGGAGGTCTGCGATGCGAGGCCGGTCGACGGCTCCTACGCTTTGTGATGCAAGGAGGTTTGAGTGGTGCGTGTAGTTGTTATCGGTGGTGGAACGATGGGGGGTGGAATCGCTCATCAGGTCGCGAGCCGCGGCGGTTCGGTTGATCTGGTTGAGGTCGATTTCGAAACGGCGCAGGAAGCCGTTCACAGAATTGGTGAGACCCTCGACACAGCACAAGTCCGTGGCAAGCTCGACGACTCCGATGCAGCCAAGGGCAGGCTTCTTCCGTTTGGGTCTCTTGAGGATGTTGCTTCCGGACCGGACTTCGTGGTTGAGGCGGTTATCGAGGATGTGGATCTCAAACGATCGCTGCTCGCCGCTGCTGAGCGTCTCAATCCGCTGGTTCTCGGCACCAACACCTCGAGTATCTCGATCGATCAACTGTCCAGGGACTTGCTGGCGCCGGACCGATTCGTTGGCATGCACTTCTTCAACCCGGTTTGGGCCATTCCCCTCGTTGAGGTCATTAAGGGAAGTGCAACGAGTGCGGAGACCCTTGCCGCAGTCAGCGGCTTGGTCGAGTTTCTTGGGATGGAGCAGGCGGTCATCAACGACACGCCGGGATTTGCCACCAGCAGGCTTGGTGTGCTCGTTGGGCTCGAGGCTGTCCGGATGGTTGAACAAGGGGTGGCGAGCGCGGCAGACATCGACAGGGCCATGTCACTGGGATATCGCCATCCGATGGGTCCGTTGATGCTTGGGGATCTCGTTGGCCATGACGTGCGCCTCGGGATTGCAACGCACCTCGCCTCCGTGTTCGGAGACCGGTTTGAGCCTCCCGAGTTGCTTCGAACGATGGTTTCTGAAGGTCGTCTAGGGAAGAAGAGTGGAATCGGGTTCTACGACTGGACCAGCGGGTCCCCGATGCCCGTTGAGGAATCCTGAGACGATCGCAATCGTTGCCTGGGGCTGGTCACTGAGCGGGTTGTGGCCAGCGTTTCGAATCACGAGATTCTCGGCATTGCCGCCAATCGCTTCGGTCATGCGTGTACCGATATCCACATATTTCGTGTCGTGTTCACCGTTCAGGATGAGGATCGGCATTGAGAGTTGCTCCAGCAGATGCCAACACGACGGCAGTGATCCCTGCCCGTAGCCCAAGAGAGCCGAAGCAAGCCCCGCTTCGGAGTTCTCCAGTCTGATGGCTCTGTCTGCCGATCGTGCAGCTTCGCCAAGGTTGGCAGTCGAGGTCAGGCCGGTGCTCGTCCACTGCTCGATGAAGGCTTCGAGTCCGATTCTTTCGATCCTGACGGCCGTCTCTGCATCTCTGGCTCTTCGACTGGCTCGTTCATCCTCGTCTGGGAGTCCTGGCGTTCCAGATATCAGGATGAGGTAGCTCGGGGATCGGTTCGCTCCCGTTGCCACCGAGAGCGCGACCCTGGCACCCTGTGAGTAGCCAAGAATCGGAGTGTCTTCGGGGATATCTTTGAGTGCTGACACGACTGCTTGGACCGCTGCACTCGGATCGATGGGGGACGGACCCGATGTCCCGTGGCCAGGTAGGTCCGGTGCGAGGATCTCGCGTCCGATGTCGCCAAGAACTGAGAACTGGCCGCCGGTCAGAGTGAAGCCATGCAGGGCGACAAGTGGCTTTCCGTCCCCGTATCGCCGTACGGCCGACACGGCTTCAAGACTCGTCGAGGGGAATCTCGGCGCTGAGAATCTTGTAGGCGGCGACGGCGATTGCAGCTGCGACCCCGAGAGCGATGATGCGTTTCATTCGCCAATCGTAGCGATGGAATCTTGCCAGAGGACCGCGCTCGGTTTCCATCATCGGGAAGTTGAGTCGCGTCTAGCGACCGGTACTCTTTGGACCATGACCGGTCCGGCGAAGCAACGTCAACGAGTTTTCAGTTGGTTTTCGTGGGCAATCATCCTGTACAACCTCGGCGTGATCGCCTTTGGCACCATCGTTCGAGCGACGGGCTCCGGCGCTGGATGTGGGCCCAGTTGGCCACGCTGCGGCCCAGAGTTTGTGCCGGTTGACCCGGCTACGGAAACGCTGATTGAGTTCTCCCACAGAGCTTCGTCTGCGGCTGCGGGGGTTCTCGTCGCAGGTCTGTTCCTTTTCTCGCTGTGGGCGTTCTCCAAGGGCCATATTGTGCGCAAGGCTGCAACGGCGTCTCTGGTTCTGGTCATCATCGAGGGATTGCTCGGCGCAGCGTTGGTTCTCGGCGGATGGGTCGACGATGACATTTCCGTTGGCAGGGTGATTGCGGTCTCCCTCCATCTTGCGAATACCTTCCTGCTTCTTGGAGCGCTCACCTTGACCGCTTGGTGGGGGTCCGGCCGCACCGGACCGAGTTTGCCGCTCAATCGCAAACAATTGAGGTGGCTGATAATTGGCGGGGTGACGCTGACAGCGATTGGGGCGTCCGGCGCCCTCAACGCCATTGGGGTGGCCGTGTTCCCAACGGATATACCCTTGGGGGGGCTTGAAGACGAATTCGGATCATTGGCGCCGGTGTTGCACAGGCTTCGGGCCGTTCATCCCGTGATTGCCGTCGTTGGTGGCATGTTTGTCGCATGGATCGCGATGAAGCTGAGCGGCCGCGCGCATATGGCGACCCAGAGGCTCTCCGCTGCTGTGGCAATCATCGTGTTTTCGCAGATGTTTGTGGGGATTGCAAACGTGTTCTTGCTTGCGCCGCTCGCGATGCAGGTCACCCATCTCATGGTGGCTGATGTCTTGTGGATCGTGTTCATCATATTTTCGGCCTCGCTCATCGGTGAAGAGTCTGAGGTTTCTCTTGGGGCTCGCTCGTCGTGATGGATGGATCAACGGTCGGCGCACCTTCGGTTGTTCGCACATACGTCGAGCTCACAAAGCCGCGAATCATCGAACTGCTGTTGGTCACGACAATCCCCGCGATGTTTGTTGCAGCCAACGGTTGGCCGGGTCTCGGCCTCATTCTCGTGGCGCTGGTCGGTGGCGGCCTGTCGGCCGGCGGTGCCAACGTGATCAATCAGGTGTACGACGCTGACATCGACGCTCTGATGGCGCGAACGCGTCGCCGACCCATTCCGACTGATCGTGTGTCATTGAACGCTGCAGCGTGGTTTGGAGCAAGTCTCGGAGTGACCGGCTTCCTGGTTTTGACGATTGGGGCGAATCTCCTGGCCGGTGTGCTCTCGGCTGTCGCGTTCATCGGCTACGTGATCGTCTACACGATGGTCCTCAAGCGTTCCACGACTCAGAACATCGTCCTTGGAGGTGCTGCTGGGGCTGTGCCTGCCCTCATTGGCTGGGCGGCATACAGCGACTCTCTTTCGCTCACGCCTTGGGTCATGTTTGCAATCATCTTCTTCTGGACGCCGCCACACTTCTGGGCGCTGTCACTCAAGTACGAAGATGACTACCGAGCAGCAGCGATCCCAATGCTTCCGGTCGTCGCAGGAGAGGCTCCGACGCTGGCAAATATCCTCTGGTACTCGGTTGTGACGGCAGGTATCACGGTGCTGCTGATTCCGGTCGGCGAACTCGGGTGGATCTTCGCCGCCGTCGCCGTTGTGCTTTCAGGCATGTCGGTGGTCCTTGCAGCAAGACTCAGAGGGAACCGTGGGCGAGCAATGCGGTACTTTCTCTTTACGAATCTCGTCCTCGCAGGCGTGTTCTTGGCAATGATGGTCGACCGCCTTGCCGATACGCAGTCGGTCGGATGGGACCGCGCCTGGGTCGTAGCTGGGGCTGGGTTCGTCGTCGTCGGTTTGATCGGCGTGGTCTTTGTCGAGTCCCGCAGCGGGATGCGCGCCGC